>JAVEYW010000002.1:300000-380797 GCA_034003325.1 Desulfobacterales bacterium | reverse complement strand
AGGATCAAACTCTCCAGTTAAACTATTCAAAGCATCAAAAGTCGCCTCGCGGCTCCCCTCAACGCCTCTTTGACGTTTTACCCGACTTGTTTCTTGAGTCACTATTTAGTTTTCAAAGATCAAGAGTTTCATATTGAGAACAGGGCACTTGCTTTTTTATCCCCTCCTCAGCCCGCAAACTCTAAGCTTTTGCGAGCACACTGTCTTCCGAACTCTGAAGACGAGAGCGGTTCTACAGATAACTTTAATGACTGTCAACAGGTATTTTTGAAAAAAAAATCAATAAAATGACTTTTACTGATATTCCAAAAGGATATGTATTATTTTTTTTAAGCCAATCGCCCCCGCAACCCAAGAAAACAGCCTTAGACGGCTCTCAGCGCTTCAAGGGGAACCGATTGGGTGAATGCAACAGCCTATTCATTTTCGCACCACAGACCAAAATGATCAGCAAGTGCGGCATTTGTTTAATAGTCAAACGGTTGTAATATGAAAACCCAAATGAACCGCGGTGAGAATCGGGCGCCAAAGCCGGGGGACGTTAAGTTGTCCTTGCCGATATAGACCGCCTTTCGTTATTTTGCTACAGTGGAGCGAATTAAAGGGGGCGCCATGGAAAAAAGCCGTGCAAAGCATAGAAACGCGAAGTGGAAGATGTTGGTGGGAATCATCTTTTGTACCGCCGGTCTGTTTTCAGGCGGAACTAGCTTTGCCCAACAGTTGACGAATCCATTGACCTTACAGATTCGGGAAAGATTCGCCCCTTCCGCAGATTCCCAACCGGTTATCTGCTCGGGGGAAACTTTTTATGGGTCACTCGTTCTGCCCTGCTTTTACAGCCTCAGAGACTTTGCACCCGCTTGGATATCCGACCAAGGCATCGGAAAAGACGCGGATCATCTTGTAGGGGCAATTCAGAAGGCCGGCTCTGACGGGCTTTCGCCTCAGGACTATCATTTGGAAAAAATCAAGGCATTGCTGACAGAAATCCGTAATGCGAAAACGGATGAATCCGAGATTCCGGTCGCCTCCCTAAGCGAACTGGATTTGCTCCTCTCCGATGCCTTTTTCCAGTTGGCCTCCCACCTGTCAAGCGGCCGAGTAAGTCCTAAGACGGCCGACCCTGAATGGGCCATCGATCCCCGAAAGGTTGATCTCATTCAACTCGCCAACCACGCCCTGAAACACCATGCGATTAAAGAAGTGTTAAATGAATTATCGCCTCAAGATGAGCAGTATTCGCGACTGAAAAAGGCTCTTGCAGATTACCGCCAAATAACTGAAAAGGGCGGGTGGCCCACCATATCCCACGGCCCTAACATTCAGAAGGGGGATCAGGGTGAAAGGGTGTCTGCGTTGCGCATCCGGTTGATCCAGTCCGGTGATCTGAACCCGACCGAAGAATCTGATTCCGAAATCTTCGGCGCCGCTATGGAACAGGCGGTTTTAAAATTTCAAAAAAGATATGGGCTGACCGCGGACGGCGTTGTGGGACCGGCTACTTTGTCAGCCTTGAATGTGTCGGCGGCGGATCGCGTCAAGCAGATTCTGGTCAATATGGAGCGCCTGCGGTGGGGGCCCCGTAACCTTGGCAACCGCCATATTCTGATCAATATCGCTCAGTTTCAGCTAAGGGTGATGGACAATGACACACAGGTTCTCAAAATGCGCGTGGTTGTGGGAAAGGATTATCGGCCCACGCCGGTATTCACGGAACAGCTGTCTTACATGGTGCTGAACCCTTTCTGGCGGATTCCCCACAAACTTGCCGTAGAGGATTTCCTGCCACAAATCAGGGCGGACAAAGACCTTTTTAACAAAAAGCGAATTCGTGTTTTCGAAAGCTGGAAAGACAATGCGCCGGAAATCAACCCGAATTCAGTCAACTGGCACCAGGTGAACGAAAAGAACTTTTCTTACAAACTGGTGCAGGAACCGGGGCCTTTCAATGCGCTGGGACGATTTAAATTCATGTTTCCAAACAAATTCAGTGTCTATCTTCATGATACGCCTTCGAGGCACCTGTTCAAAAGGGAGAAACGAAATTTCAGTTCAGGGTGTATTCGCATTGAAAATCCGGTTGACCTGGCGGTCTATCTCGTAAAGGACAATTCGAATTGGTCCCGCGAAAAGATACTGGAAACCATCAAGCGCATGGAAACAAAGGTAATTCCGATTCAGCAGCCCATTCCGGTTTATATATTGTATTTCACCGCCTGGGTTGATTCGGATGGAACAGCACAATTCAGGGACGATGTATATGGACGTGATCGCCGGTTGTATGCGGCGCTAAAAGAGCCCATCGCCCAACAGCGCCCTAAGCGGCTTTGAACATGGATGTTTCCTCTACCAAGAACGAACAGGTCCAATATCCACATGCACAAAATTACTTTCAGGATAGTACCCCACGCCACCAGCTTTCAAACCAATGGCAATGCGGCGCAACCTGGAAAGCCCGCAGTCCGGCAAGCAAAAGTCGATAGCCTGACCTTTCAGGTGGTAACTTTTTTTAACGACACCCCCACTTTGTCTTCGAAGAAGGGCATTGGTTTCGGGTGATCGATACCCTGAAATAATATGGATTGGTTTTTTGGATAAACTTTTGTTGCAAACATAATACAGAATATCCAATAATTGCGGACTAATAGGCTTTATTTCACCGGAACGGTGGTCGCGAAAAATACAGTTGATTTGTTCCAGTGCATCGGGCTGATATTGCCTATTGGCCCAATAGACCGTTTTAAGGTATTCGTCGGTATGCGTATTGTAAAATGCAAGGGATCTTTCGGGGAGGGCTTTATGGGCTGCTCCGGCAAAAAGGCTGACTGGTCTGAACAAGGCGCACGACGCGAAAAATCCGATTTTCAAGAAATGCCGACGGCTGTATTTGAAGTTATCTCCGAATCGCATAGTTCCTTTTATCCTTGAGGACGGCGGTATATGGCCCATGACTATACCTGTTACAAGCTCGGTAAGTAAAGACCAAATTGTTTGTAAGAGATAATGCAATAAAAATGCCACAAGTTGTCGAAAAAAAAGCTGCCGGTCAATGTCCCTGTGACGTGCGGGGGAAACGAGCAAGTTGAAGCAGCGTCAAAATTCCACTGCCATTGGCGCCAACAACTCATCAAGCGAGAGGTGGCGCATGGAACGCTCTGAAATCAACGATGCTTTGGCAAATTGAATCTTTAGGGGGTTGAAAAAATTCAGATCGAGAAGATCGCGAGGCTTCGCCGATTAACCACCACTAAAGGCGGGGTTGTGTTTTTCAGCAAGGTGAGCTGTGAGAATCTGTATGCCATTGTTGACGGACAGGTATTCTTGAAACGGTCTATCGACCTAAGCACCGGTAAAGATAGTGTCTCCTCTGAATAAGCGCGCTTTGTCGCAATGACCACAAACACACGGTGGGGGGACAATCGCCTAATCGACAAAAAATGTTTCACCGTGTTTTATATCAATCAGACGGTCCAGCAAGCCCTCTTTTTGGAGAGCCATTTTTATATCACGTGGCGGAAAATGTACCGGCTCATCTCCCAACTGGAAGGTTCCCCAATGCACAATCATCAAGCGCTTGGCCTTTAATTCGGTAAAGGCCTGCACCGTCTCCATCGGGTTGGTGTGGCTCTGGGCCATAAACCAGCGAGGCTCATAGGCCCCCAGATTGAAGATGGCAAGATCAATATCGAATTGATCGCCGATCTGCTCGAAACCGTCAAAATAGGCCGTATCGCCTGACACATAAATAGTGAATCCGCTTTGGGTTTCAAGCAGGAACGAGCCCCACAGGGACCGATTGGGGCCTTCCAGCGGATTGCGCATCGTCCAGTGATTGGAAGGTAATAATGTCACTCGCCGTTTGTCGCTTTCGATTGTTTCGTACCAATCCAACCGGCTGCGGTTTTTCATTCCCAGGTGGCGGAACACACCGTCGTATCCCAGGGGGCTGATCACATGCGTACCCGATTCAAAATGTCTTAAAGAACCGGTATCCAGATGATCAAAATGACCATGGGTGATCAAAATGTGGTTGGCCTCGGGAATCTGCCTCAAGCCAAACTGACGCGGAGTGAAATCTTTTAAAAAGAACCCGATATCATCAAATACCGGATCAATATAATAGGTTTGTTCACGGTCTTTTATTATCAGCCCGGCGTGTTTCAGGAAAGTGATGGAGAGACCCGAGTGATTTATGACAGGCAGCCAATTGATGTCGATCGGTTGGATCGGTTGTTCGTCGATAAACTTTTCAAACGCATTGCCACTGAATTTCCATCGGATTAATTCCCAGAACCGTCCTTTCAGTGGGACTCCGAAGGGGTTTAAAAAGCGGCCGTTGCCGTGATGCAGTTTTTTTAGCGCCAACTCTTTTAAACTGCGCCCGCTCAGCGGCGTATAATGCGCGGGTATCTCTGCCGCATCACGGGACGCACCTATCGACGTTAAAGGCGCCAGCAGCCGCATCATCACCAGAGACTGCATTCCCCGTACCATATGGTTAATAAACTTCCGGCGTGTCATAATTTCTATCATCCGAAGCCCGTCAACCAGGGAAAAATTGACTATTTCCCCAATCAGAAAACCAATAAAAAAGGCTTACGAATTAACCGCAAGCCATTGATTTTACTGGTCGGGGCGAGAGGATTTGAACCTCCGACTTCCTGCTCCCAAAGCAGGCGCGCTGCCAGACTGCGCCACGCCCCGACATATACGGGCCGGGTTGTTACCATGCTTTTATTATTGGCGCAAGTCTATTGACGAGATAATCGACCGGATCAAGGGCGCAATTCACCGCCGCCTCGCTTGAAAATATCCGCTTTGCGGGCACCTCATAATAAACGGCAGCAAAACAGGCAGTATGGTATATCGGATACCCAACGGCTGGTTATCTTTTTTACAATATCTTGACATAACAAGCGCTTTCTAAATTTTCTTGACACCAACCGGGTTTGATATTATTTTCCGAATGGCACTTTGTTGACTATTTATTATATTTTCCAATAAAGTCAAGGTGCTGGCGCCATTCTCTGTTCATCTTCGCGGCTTTGCGGCAATCCTCTCCTCGCGGAAGGGTTCCCTTGGGTAAAAAATGAAAGGATCCTTTTTCTCCCATCGGTTCACTGCAAACTCGATGAAAATCGGTACCCACGCAGTTATAGATACCGCCGAATGCAGAATGCCGCCTGTTAAAATATTATAGACTGTTTTTTGAAATTGACACAATAGCAGAACAACTCTTTGCGAGAGTGGCGGAATTGGTAGACGCACTGGACTTAGGATCCAGCTCTGGCAACAGAATGGGAGTTCAAGTCTCCCCTCTCGCACCAAACCATTTTTTTTCCAGAATGCCTGAGGACGATGCGCTTCAGGCATTTGGCTGTTAAAGGCCGCCAAGAAAGGATGATCATGCAAGTATCACTTGAGGACGTAAGCTCTGTTAAAAAGATTTTACATATTGAGCTTTCCGCCGATAAAATCAAACAAGAGCTGGATAGTGCCTATAATGATTTAAAAAAAACAGCTAAAGTCAAAGGCTTTCGCCCCGGCAAGGCGCCCCGCGGTGTTTTGGAAAGGCTTTATGGCAAGGACGTCCATTCCGATGTTTCCGCTAAACTTATTCAAACCTCTTTCATGGATGCTTTAAAGCAGAGCGACTTGAATATCATCGGCACGCCGGAAATCGACCCCCCGGAACTCGACCCATCCGGCCCGTATAAATATGATGCCGTGGTAGATGTTCATCCTGAAATCGCCGATATTGATTTCAAGGGCTTGACGCTGAAAAAAACGAACTATACCGTGGATGACGAATCGGTGGAACGGCAACTGAAGATGCTGCAGAAAAATATGGCACAGCTTAAACCCATCGAAACGGCTCGTCCCGCTCAAACCGGTGATTTTTTGCTAATTGATTATGAGGGGTTTCAGGACGGCAAGCCATTCAGCGAAACCCAAAAAACTGAAAATTTCACGATGGAGCTGGGAAAAAACATTATCGCCAAGGAAATTGACGATCAGATTCCCGGTATGAATGCGGGAGAAAGCAAAGAAATTCGGGTAACATTTCCCGATGATCATGCCAATGAAAAGCTCGCCGGTCAAACCGTTGATTTTCAAGTGACCCTCAATGAAATCAGGGAAGAACTCCTGCCCGCCATAGATGATGAATTGGCTAAAAAACTGGGGCCTTTTGAATCCTTGGAAAACCTTAAACAAACCATTCGCGACAACCTCAATCAAGGGTATGAAAAGCGCACGGAACAGGAACTCAACGAACAAATCTTTACAAGCCTGATTGAAAAATCCTCGTTTGAAGTACCCGCCCCGCTCATTGAGTATGAATTGGATCATATCATTTCGGATACGGAACGATCCTTTGCCCAACGCAATCTCACATTGGAAGAAGTTGGACTCTCAAGGGATATGATGGCCAAAACATACCATGATGTTGCCGAAAAACAGGCGCGCAGGCATATGATTCTATCCAAAATCGTTTCCCAGGAAAAGCTGACCGTCGCTGAGGATGAGACCGACAACGGCATTCGCGAGATGGCGGATGCCTATCAGCAACCGTTCGAGGAACTGAAGAAATTTTTTGTCTCGCAGCCAGACCGTTTATCGTTTTTTAAAGAAACCCTGCTTGAAAAAAAGGCCATACAACTTATAATTGATAATAATGAGGTTGAAACAGTTGCGCCGGATGAAACGGCTGAAACGGACACCCCATAATCAGGGGTTGGCGCAACGTTTTGTTGCTCCAACCCAAATAAAGCGATATGCTGGTTAAAATGTTATTGGCCTTTTCCTGAAGGCGTACTGATAAAAGGAGGACTTTGTGCCGTTAATACCCATGGTCATCGAACAGAGCAGTCGGGGCGAGCGCGCCTACGACATTTATTCCAGACTTCTCAAAGACAGAATTATTTTCCTGGGCACGGCCATCAATGATGAAGTCGCCAATCTCCTGATCGCCCAGTTGCTTTTCCTGGAGTCGGAAGATCCCGATAAAGATATTAATTTTTATATTAATTCTCCAGGTGGCGTGGTAACCGCCGGCATGGCGATCTATGACACGATGCAATACATCAAACCCGACATCGCGACCGTCTGCATCGGTCAAGCCGCCAGCATGGGAGCTGTGCTGCTTGCCGCTGGCAAGGCTGGCAAACGTTATTCCCTGCCCAATTCCAGAATTCTTATTCATCAACCCATGGGCGGCTTTCAGGGGCAGGCATCCGATATTGCCATACAGGCCAAAGAAATTCTGCGAATGAAAGAAACACTGAACCAGATTCTGGCGTCTCATACGGGCAAAGATATCACAGCGATTCAAACGGATACAGATCGTGATTTTTTCATGTCGGGCCTGGAAGCCAAGGAATATGGCCTTATTGATCATGTTATCACCAATCGGGATGATCTGGACAAAATAGCGTGACCGCCCTTCCATGCGGGCGGGCAGCCCTTGGGGCCGAAAACCGCCAAGGGGAAAGAGACGAACTGTCTCTAATTAATTAAGATTACAACCGTTTGCTCAGCGCGCGGTTGGTTCCAAAACAACCAACGGAGGTATAACATGGCCAAAAAAGGAGACGCTGGTGACAACCTTTTTTGCTCTTTTTGCGGAAAAAATCAGAAAGAAGTAAAAAAGCTCATTGCCGGCCCCGCGGTCTATATCTGCGATGAATGTATTCAGCTTTGTGGCGAAATTATTGATGAAGAAAGCGAGAAAGACGCCCAAAAGCTGGTACACTCCCTGTTGCCAAAAGATATTAAAGCGAAACTCGATGAATATGTCATCGAACAGGATGCCGCTAAAAAAGTTCTGGCAGTCGCCGTTCACAACCATTACAAGCGGCTTGACACCATGGTCAACACGGGCGATGTTGAACTCCAAAAAAGCAACATCCTTTTGATCGGCCCCACCGGATGTGGAAAAACGCTTCTGGCCCAAACCCTGGCACGTTTTTTAAACGTTCCGTTTACCATTGCCGATGCCACCAGCCTCACGGAAGCCGGTTATGTCGGCGAGGATGTTGAAAACATCATTTTATCCCTGCTTCAGAAAGCCGACTATGATGTTGAAAAAGCCAAACGCGGCATTGTCTACATTGATGAAATCGACAAAATTGCCAGCAAATCGGACAACCCGTCCATAACAAGGGATGTATCAGGCGAGGGTGTGCAACAGGCGCTGCTTAAAATCATCGAAGGCACCACGGCCAGCGTTCCACCCAAAGGTGGCCGAAAGCATCCCCAGCAGGATTTTGTGAAGGTGGATACCACCAACATTTTGTTTATCTGCGGAGGCACCTTCAACGGGCTCGATAAGATTATCGAACGCCGCCTTGGGGCTAAATCTCTAGGCTTCGGCGCCAAAATCGTTAAAAAAAGCGACCGCACCCCCGGTGAGACCCTGCAGATGGTTCAGTCCGAAGACCTGATCAAATATGGCCTCATTCCGGAATTTTTAGGACGACTGCCCGTTGTCGCCACCTTGGGAGAGCTAAATGAGCCGGCCCTCGTGCGAATCCTCACCGAACCCAAAAATGCCCTGATCAAACAATTCAAAAAGTTGTTTGAACTGGAAGGGGTCAATTTAAGGTTCACGGACAGTGCGTTAACAGCGGTGGCCTCCGAGGCGATCAAGCGCAAATCCGGCGCACGCGGGCTTCGCGCCATTATAGAAGAAAGCATGCTCGAAATCATGTATGAAATTCCTTCCATCGAAAATGTGAAAGAATGCGTCATCGGAGAAGATGTCATTCTGCACAAGGAACAGCCGATACTGCTTTATGAGCAAACCCAAAAACAGGCTTGAAGATTGCCGTAGGGGACAATGGTAACTATACCCAAATTTTTCAAACAGGATGACACCGTGCCGGCCAGGGAAATCCTTCCCCTGCTGCCGCTGAGAGATATTGTTGTCTTCCCTCACATGGTCGCTCCGCTTTTTGTCGGCCGCGATAAATCCGTAAAAGCACTTACGGATGCCATGAACCGGGACAAACACGTCTTTTTATCCACGCAAAGAAAGGCGGGCATCGATCAGCCGAAAGAGAAAGACATTAATACGATCGGCACCATCGGCTCGGTACTGCAGTTGCTTCGGCTTCCGGATGGAACCGTCAAAGCACTCGTAGAGGGCAAGCAACGCGCAATGATTCATCAGTTTATCCCCGGAAGCGACTTTTTTCGGGTTGAAGTCGAGCCCTTGCTCTCTCCCGATGAATCCAAGGTTGAAATTGAGGTCTTATGCCGGGCGACGTTAGAAAGCTTTGAAAATTACGCCAAACTCGATAAAAGCATCTCCAAAGACCTTATACGGAACATCAATGCCATTACCGATCCTTCGCGGCTATCAGATACGGTGGCAGCTCATTTTTCATTTAAAATTCCGGATAAGCAACGCTTGCTCGAAACCGTCTCGCCTGCTAGACGGCTGGAAATTCTGGTGGAGCTGATTAAACTTGAAACCGAGATTTTTCAGGTGGATCAGCGTATTAAAGGGCGCGTCAAAAAGCAGATGGAGAAGACCCAGAAGAATTATTATTTGAATGAGCAGATGCGGGCGATCAAAAAGGAGATGGGCTCCGATGATGATATGGCCGACGAGCTCAACGAGCTGGAAAAACGCATCAAACGAAAGAAGCTTTCCAAAGAAGCGGCCATGAAAGTCCGCCAGGAGTTTAAAAAACTCAAACTCATGACACCCATGTCCGCTGAAGCCACCGTGGTGCGCAATTACATCGACTGGTTGATCAGCCTGCCCTGGTTCGAAAAAAGCAGGGTTCAAAAAGATATAGACAAGGCTGAGGAAATTTTAAACGAAGACCATTACGGCCTTGAAAAGCCCAAAGAGCGCATACTGGAATATCTGGCGGTACAATCCCTGGTAAAGAAAATTCGGGGACCGATTTTATGTCTTGTCGGCCCGCCGGGCGTTGGAAAAACCTCTCTGGCAAAGTCCGTGGCCCGAGCCACGGGAAGGCAATTTGTTCGCCTATCCCTGGGGGGTGTCCGCGATGAAGCCGAAATTCGGGGGCATCGACGTACCTACATTGGCGCGCTGCCCGGAAAAATTATTCAATCCCTTAAAAAGATCGGCGTCAACAACCCGGTCTTTTGCCTCGATGAAGTGGATAAAATGAGTATGGATTTCAGGGGGGATCCGTCCGCGGCGCTGCTGGAAGTTCTCGATCCGGAACAAAACTACAATTTCAACGACCACTATCTTGATGTCGACTATGATCTTTCCGATATTCTGTTTATCACCACGGCCAATACCCTTCCGGATATTCCGCTGCCGCTTCAGGATCGAATGGAAGTTATTCGGCTACCGGGTTACACGGAATTGGAAAAATACAGCATCGCCGAACATTTTCTGATTCCCAAACAGATCAGCGCCAACGGGCTTGAAAACATTCAGCTTCAGTTCTCTAAAAATGCGGTCATGACCATCATTCGCGCCTACACCCGGGAAGCGGGAGTCAGAAACCTGGAACGTGAAATCGCGGCCATCTGCCGAAAGATAGCCCGCGAGGCGCTGAAACGCGGTGAAAAGAGTGTTTTTTCCGTCAACACCAACTCCATACAAAAGTACTTGGGGCCCGCACGTTTCAAGCATGGCCAGGTAGAGGAAACCGACCAGATCGGTATGGTGACCGGATTGGCCTGGACACAGGTGGGCGGTGAGCTGCTCTGCGTGGAAGCGTTGATTATGCCGGGAAAAGGCGATCTGATCATCACCGGCAAGCTCGGTGATGTCATGAAAGAATCGGCCCAGGCTGCCGTAAGCTATGTGCGCTCCCGCGCCGAGAATTTGAAGCTCGATAAGGCGTTTAATAAAAAGGTCGATATTCATATTCACATTCCGGAAGGCGCCATTCCCAAAGACGGTCCTTCTGCCGGTATCTCCATGTGTACCGCCATCACTTCGGCACTGACCAGAAGTCCCGTGCGCCATGAAATTGCCATGACCGGCGAAATCACCCTTCGGGGCCGGGTGCTGCCGATTGGCGGCTTAAAAGAAAAAGTGCTTGCCGCACACAGGGGGGGAATTAAAAAAGTCATCATTCCCAAAGAAAACGAAAAAGACCTCAAAGACATTCCGGGTAGCATTTCCAAACAGATAGAAATTCTACCAGTGGAACATATGGATGAGGTTCTCTCATATGCACTGATCACAAAAGAGGGCCAAATTGCATTTCAACAAGTTGATATCCCTATGGATATAGCTGGAAAAGAAGCGCCCAAAGAAACACCGCTGATTTAACATCGTAGCGCTTTTTTGCTTTTTTTGCTTGACATGCTTACTTATTACTGGTAGTCAGACGTTTCCTTCCCGAAGGAGAAGATTTGTGGGCGGGTAGCTCAGTTGGGAGAGCATCGGCCTTACAAGCCGAGGGTCACAGGTTCAAGCCCTGTTCCGCCTACCATATGAACGCGACAGGGCAACTTTCTGTTATCCCATTTTAAATAAGGGGGCGTAGCTCAGTTTGGTTAGAGCGCTGGCCTGTCAAGCCAGAGGTCACGAGTTCAAGTCTCGCCGTCCCCGCCACAAAAAAATCAAGGGGTTAAGATGAAAATCTTAGCCCCTTTTTCTTTGGGTGAAAATCCTTTTCCAACCAAATTTCCAACCTGCTGCAAAGAAACATCCTTTTCGGGTGGATTAACCGTGCGACATCACCCACGCCTAAAAAAACGCTTCAACCCCACTTTCTTCCGATCACTCTCCGGACCATGACCTGAACCCGTACCCACAACCTTCCCCAAACAATCCAGCTTGACACCCCGTGCCCAGGCCGGATAGCCTGATCAAGACCCCTGATTAAAAAAAGGAGGATAGCCCATGGACAGATTCGCCGAATTGAGGAAGGAATATCTGAAGAATCGAGACAAGAAATTTTACAAGGAACTGAAGGTTGCAAAGGACCTGGAACGCCATTGTCTGGAAAGGAGCAGACAGGCGCAGGAGCGGAAAAACCAGTTGATGGAAAGCGGCCTGAGGGATTACGAGGCGGACGAAATAGTAAGAGCGGAGATCTGCCAGGGATAACCGATTACCGGATTACCGGGAAGGATGCGCTCAGGGCAGGCAAGCCGGAATCAATCAGCGAGGCAAGGCCGCAAATCAGATCATCCTTTTATGATATTCATGCCGGCCACCTTTCCTTTGAAATGGCATGGGGCGGCAAATAGGTTGTCGGAAGGAAAGGTCTGGCTGAGAATACACACAGAGCACTTCATCTCACTTTCATTTCCGACATAGAAATAACAAAGGCCGCAATCGCGCATAATCTTACCGGCCTTAGTTTACCGGGGATAGATGCGAATCGCAGCCTTCTTGATTCAAAATTAACCGAATGGTAGGTGAAAGTCAATTAAGAGCAACCATCGTTAAGAGCACCATCATCAATTTTTTCAGAATTAACCGTTCCGGCGTATTTGATAATTTTATTTATCGGGCTGCCACTGGTTACCATTGCTAAAAATATGACACCACGGTCAGGACGAAAATCCGTTCATACCCAAATGCCCCTGATGGAAAGCCGGCCTATGTTTAATTTGCCGCCGCAAATCATCCAATACCCTCGTCAAATGTTTCTGCCGATCCGCCGGCCAATCCGGGCAGAGAGCGGATAACACCATTACTCCGGATTTTAAATTGTAGGCTTTCTTTTTGAAATTATTATCATATCAAAGGGCTGGAATGTAGCTGTGACCCATCAACCCTATCTCCATCTCCGTTTTTGGACTGAAAAGCCGTGAACCGGGCTTGCGGCATTGGGATTGGGCGTTTGAATTCGCCCCTGCTCTATTTCCTCTTGACTGCGTACCCGTAAGGAGGCGGCCAAATCGGCTCCTCCCCCAGTTCGTGTTGAGCCTTTAGAGCCCAGTAGGGCTCTCGCAACAACTCACGGCCGATGAACACCATGTCAGCATCTCCGCCAGTCAAGATCTCATCGGCATGATAAGCTTCGGTGATCAACCCAACACCGCCCGTCCTGATATTCGCCCCGTCGCGAATTCGGCGGGATAGCGGAATCTGATAACCCCTTGCCACCGGGACTTGCGCATTCGGGACCAATGCCCCGGAAGAGACATCGATCAGGTCAACCCCGAGGTTTTTCGCGTGACGAGCGAACACGACTGACTGCTCAATATCCCAGCCGCCGTCCACCCAGTCGGTCGCCGAGATACGCATGAACAGCGGCAGAGCATCGGGCATCACGTTGCGAAGGCGCTCGGCGACCCGCAAGGGCAGTCGCATTCGATTCTCCAGACTCCCACCATATCGATCTGCCCGATGGTTGCTCAGAGGGGACAAGAATTCATGTAACAGGTAACCGTGGGCTGCGTGAATCTCGATCACCCGGAACCCTGCATTGAGTGCTCTGCGAGCGGCTGTCTCAAAGGCGGCAACAATGCCGTCGATCCCTACCTCATCGAGTTCCACCGGGACCGGATAGCCATCGGCAAACGGAAGCGGGCTGGGGCCGATAACGGTCCAGCCGCCGCTTTCAGGCGTTTTGAGGCTGGCACCGCCCAAGAACGGCCGCTCGCAACTTGCCTTTCGCCCGGCATGAGCCAATTGAATGCCGGCGACGGCACCCTGGGAGTGGATAAAACGGGCAATCCGGGCCAGCGGCTCAACATGTTTGTCGTCCCAAATGCCCAGGTCACCGGGAGAGATGCGGCCATCGCGAGTTACGGCGGTCGCTTCCACCATCACTAGTGCGGCCCCACCGACCGCTCGGCTGCCGAGATGAACAAGGTGCCAGTCGTTTGCCAACCCCTCTTCGGCACTGTACTGGCACATGGGCGACATGACGATGCGATTACGAAAGGTGACAGCGCGGATACTCAGCGATCTGAATAGATGCGTCCCGGTCATTTCCCGGTCATATTCCGTTTCGTCCATGTCGCTGTGCGACGGGCCGGGAAGGCCCCGCGGTCGGTTTGCGTTTTGGTTTCTTCTTGTCATGAGTTTCTCCTGGAGCAGGAATTTGCGGGTGATCGCAATCCGCCGAATGGCAAAAATCAGCTGCGATTTTACAATTTGGCAGCATTTGTATTGTTAGAATTTTCAATCTATTTTTTCTTCCGCTTGTCACGAACATAAAGGGCCTTTGAGTTGGTGGTGCATATTTGCCGTACATTGAGATTATAACAAGAAAATCGGATAGGTGAAAAACCGGTTTTACTTTGCAATTGCCTGGAATTAGGACTGCCCGCAGAGCATTTCAATATATTGTGATCAATCAAAATGGATTGGCAAATGGAGTTTACAACATTCCAATATCACACCATATTATTCTCTTATCGCAGAGTTGGGTCAGGCTGTGATCTTCATCAGATACCAAAACTCGACTTCATCCGTTTGCAATTTTGGCGGCTTTTGTGAAATGGCACTGAGGAAATCCTGAACATCCGTAAAACTGACTTCCAATTTCGGGGCCTTTTCTAACGGTTCTCAAAACGAGACCACGGCCGCATTTAGGGCAAACGCCATCGTCTTGGTGTCTCTCCTTCAGTGATTGAAGGTGAGCCTTTTTTGTGTTCCAGGTCGCTGGGAGACGGCCGGTCATGATAGCTTCACCGATTTGGACGACTTCATCATCTGTGAACATTATCTTCGACTTGGATTTAACATACTTGGTCCAGCCGCGCATCATGACATTTTCCGGCATAGGTGTCTTGAATTCACACTCTCCCCAAAACATCACCACGGAATAAATCTTGGAGTGGTCTATACCAAGAAACGCAGATAACGCTTTTGTGTGTCTGAAATTCTGCCGCAATGGATTCTGGAACTGATATTTTTTCCCATTAAGGGCTTGTGTCCATTTTGCAGCTTTTTCATCCCCAAAAATCCAACCTTTTAAATTTTTAACCTCAATGACAAAAATCCCGAATTTGGAAACGATTATCTGATCAATTTGCGTGGTGCCACTGTTTGTATTAATGGTGACGTTGTTAAAATCTTTATAAATTTCACTATCGAGAAACAGTTTTTTGGACAACCACCCAGTTAACTCGCCATCGAAACCTTTTATAGAAGAAAAAATTGACATCAAGGCACCTTGATCAAATATGGCCGCTGAAATACAGGAGCCATATTTCCCCTTTAGTATCCAGGATATTTTTCCCAGATGTACTTGTTTAATTCCTCGTTATTTGAGTACTCGCCAATATTCCAGTTGCGAAAAACATACAGATCTTGGGCCAACTCGGTTATCACCGCCCTTAACTCAAGAGGCTCTAGCCATTCATGCGGAATGGCATTTGCGCCATAAACAGTGCCAAGAAGATCGCCAGTAATCGAACCCGTCGAGTCTGAATCACCATCGTGATTCACCGCCAGAATGATACCATCCCGAAAATCGCGGGCAACGAGAGCACAATAAATCGAGATGGCAAGCGCTTCTTCGGCGATCCATCCCAAGCCGATTTTAGAAATAGCAACTTCATGGGGCATGTCAGCCTTCGAATATTCTTCGGCAAGCTGTATGGCCAACAGCGTTTCTTCATGCTGGCGTTCCTGACGTAATAAGGTTTTAGCCAATGAAAGAGCGTCCGGTAGTGTCGCACCATCTGCCAGCGCTAAGATCAGAATAGCCAGCACCCCACCAGTAAGCGCTCCGGTAGGGTGACCGTGAGTTAGCGCTGCCAGTTCCTTTCCGAGTTGGAAGGTTTCCTGCGGTGAATGGTAGTTTTTCAGGCGCCAGTGAAACAATCCGGCCGGCGCCATCCGCATCACCCCGCCACATCCCTTGCTGTTATTACGGGCTGGTTTATCGGTTTTCGACATCTCCTTAAGAGCTGAAATGCAGGTGTTCCCCGGTGCCCGGCGGTTGTGCAAAGCCTGTTGCTGGATCAGCCATCCCGCTCCTTCACCGCTAATATCGATATATTTAGCAGACCGCTCCCCTTGAGTGTAAAGCCAGCGCTGGTAAGCGTTTTCGGTCATGCCTGTGTACGTCGTAATGCCCTTGTGGCGGCCTCGGACATCACCTCGAATTAAACCTTCTGCGGTAAAAAGCGTCATCTGGGTATCGTCGGTAATGGTGCCCAAGCCTCCGTAAGCCGGTGCGTAGCTGGTAATTCCATCCGGCCCAAAACGACGCAGGATATCCTCTCGTTTCATAAACTCAACAGGGGCGCCCAATGCGTCTCCGACGGCGCCACCCAACATGCACCCAATGGTCCGCGAAAGGTTTGTTGGTTGCCCATTATCTCTATCGAGCCAAGATTTAACATATTTTCGCTGGGCATCCGTTTCGGGGGAGATTCGGTGTTTCTTCGGATCGTCTTTTCGCAAATCGGCTATGGTTTGCAATACATCGCCGGAAGTAGCGAGCCCGTTTTTCAATAAAAAACAGCCTACTACTGTGCCTGTACGACCGATGCCGCCCCAACAATGAACGTAGACGGGTTTCCGGTTTTCGATGCTGATTGTGATAGCATCAAGAATTACCTTCATTTCAGATTCCCCTGGCACATTCTGATCGGCTATGGGAAACCTGAAACAGGACACGGTCACTTTTTTCTTTTCTGCTAACCTTAAGACACTATCTTCATATTCGTTAAAGGGATTTCCACTATGATCGGTTTCATCCGGCTGCATCAAACAAATGATGTGCTGAATTCCGCAATCAATCAGTTTGATAAGCTTATGGTCTGCCTCAATCTGGCTTTGCGCACCTGGAAATTCTCCGGCCATGAATACGCCAGGGATAACCCAGTACGATCTTGGAAATGGAACGGGTAATGTCTCTTTTCTCATATTCTATCCTTATTATCGAAGTGGAATTTCCGATTCAGCATTGGTGTCATTCAAAATGAATAATCATGATTTTGCCGCAGCAGTGCTATGTGAACAGATTTCATTTTTAATAAATGTAGCCTCGAAGGCCTTACAAGACCGATATTGCTGAAGGCGGTTGGCAAAAGTGAAGGCATCGTTCATCTCATAGTGCTGGAAGATATCCAGGCCTCGATCCAGAAGGATCTTCCATCCATGATCGGTCACGATGTGGCGAGCGTGAATAGTCCCGGTTGCGTCAAATTCCCAGGTAAAGTCAATACCAACGGCGCCGCAGGATTCCTTTATCTTCTCGAAATTTTCTTTCTGTTGTGCCCCTTTGAACTCGTCTTCTGTTGTTACCAGGTGAACAGTGACCTCTTCGTCCTTGGGCTTGTTTTTTGCGACTGTTTCAAGGAATTCCATGAAGTTACGCATTTGATAAAACAGGCGGATATAGGGGTCTGTCATGGTAATCCGGCTTGCGCCGCGCAGATATGGGCCAAGCAAGGTGTCAAAAGAGATGCCCCTCTGGTTTTCCTGGAAAGTCAGATGTTGTTCCTTGACGGCAGGTTGGGCATCGGAAGAATCTCCGTGTGGGGAATCTGGAATTTCTTGGGAATCGATGTCGGTATCAGTTGCTCCGGCTTCCTCTTCAGCAACGGTCTTGTGGTAGCAATGGGGATACTCCTCTTCTTCGAGTGTTTTCACCAGCCGGGTTTTTCCCGTGGTATCCAAATAGGCAAATTTCACCCTTGGGTAAGTGGTATCTATTCGCAGCAATTGATCTTTGATGCGCTTTCGGCCTTCAATGGCGAACTTCAGCAGTTCCTCGATCTCCTCCTTGGATGCGCCTCCATCCGGGAAAAGGATCTTCATCAGGCCTGAAAACGTTTTATGGATACCGTCCCGGTCGCGGGTCGAGATATCGGTGGAAAGCGAAAAGTGCTCTTTGTAACGGTCCGAATAATCGTGGTTGCGCAGAGACCGGAGGATCTCCGCAAGGTAATCCACCACAAAACCATAGCCATTGGAAAACATCTCGCCACGGATGATATCCACTTCCCAGCCGGGAATGTAAAAATGAATACGGTCAAGGAATGCGGAGTCATAGAACTTTTCGGGCAGCTCGTCGAACAGATCTGAATGCTTGAGCATGTAAGGCACGGTGTGCCGGGTATTCCCGACAAAAACCATGGATGCCTCCGCGCCGAGGGTTTCAACGCCCCTTGAGAAGGACTTATTGGCCATGTAATTTTTCAGGATATCCACAAGCGCCTTATCCACCTTCTTTTGTTTCCCAGCGAACTCATCGAAGGCGACTGCATCCCAGTAGCCGACAAGGCCGATCTTACCGGAGGCGTTATTTACAAATAGCTTGGGAACGGTTACCTCACCGCCGGAGAGCAGAATGCCGTGGGGTGAAAACTCCGAATAGATATGGGATTTCCCCGTCCCCTTGGGGCCGAGTTCGATCAGGTTGTAGTTGCGCTCGCAGAAGGGGATGAGCCGGATCAGTTGCAAAAGCTTGCTCCGCCGGCCAAACATCTCCGGGTTGAAACCGATGCTCTGGATCAAAAGATCGATCCACTCGTCGGTGTTAAATTGTTTCCTGGCTTCAACATAGCCATCAAAATCAAAGTGAGACAGCTGGATCGGTTTTAGCGTTGATAAAATCCAGGGGGTGGCATTTTTTTCCTCGGTGAACTCGTATTCGATATCGGCGATGCACCAGACGCCGCTGACCAAGAGCTTGGGGTGCGCTTTCACTGTCCCGGAATCTACCAGCACCTTTTTGATACCAAGATTGGAAAACTCCGCCTCGTAAGCATCCGTCTTGTCATTCAACACGACGCTAATCTTGTCAATGACCTTATAGCGCCCCTTTTCCTTAATATTGGAACGGACCAGGCCCGCTTCGTTTCGATGCACATAGTGCTTGCGCAGGATCTCCTTGACGGTCTCGATACCTGTCGCAATTGAAGCCTCGTCGCTGGTCGCGCAATATTGCCCCAGCAGATATTCAAGCACGTAGGAGGGAACAATGGCGTTGCCCTTGACGGTCTTGACGAGATCTTTTCGAACAACAAGGCCTTGAAAGTGTTTGTTTATTTTCTGGTCAAGTTCGTTCATCGCTCGATCATCCTTTAAAAGTCAAAATCGCTGGTAAATGAGCGCCGCATCATATACCGGAGCGACTTATACTCTTTGTAATGAGAGGTCCCGACATGTTTTTCCTCCA
The DNA here is from genome assembly GCA_034003325.1 of Desulfobacterales bacterium. NCBI lineage: Bacteria > Pseudomonadati > Thermodesulfobacteriota > Desulfobacteria > Desulfobacterales > Desulfobacterales bacterium. Next base: position 361,748 of record JAVEYW010000002.1, on the reverse strand, counting down.
GTTTCAGGATCACCTCCTGGCCATTGGCCTCATCCGCCTTGCGGGTCAGGAGAAAACGCACCTGTTGCTCCCTTTCCCTCGGGTTGTTGGATGCCAGGTCAAACGTCAGCTCGTGGCTATCGGAAATCAGATTGCCCGCCTGGGTGAAGATACCCGCCCGGAGGATTCTCGGCTGCACCTTGTCGGTTACCGGTTGCGCCTGGTAGAGCGCGACAGCGAGCTGACCGGAGGTGATCACAGAGCTTGATCCTCGTAAAATATCAACTTCAACTGACGAAATATCGCTCTGCCGCTTTTTGTTGATCTTAAGGACCGGAACCACCACCTCCTGAAGCGATGCGCCCCCGTGGACGAATCGGCTTCCCGAACCCTTCAGTCGCAGCCGGTTAATTGATTTCGGGATCTGCACTTCCACATCGCCGACCAGTCCAAGCTGGGCGGATTGAAACTTGCGAAGGCCCGAAACCTCCTTCAACCCCTTGCCCAACACAAAACGCCGGTCACGGAACAGAATCAGGTCCCCAACGGCATCGCAACCGGAAAAATCGCTCTCCTCGATGGCCCGGTTCTGATAGATGAAACCATGGTCCGAGGTTATGAGCAGGTTGTTGGCGTTGGCTCCGGTGAGTTTTTTAATCAATCGAATCAGATCCTGCAGGGTCTCTTCCACGGCCTCGAATACGCGTTCTTCCGTTTCGCGTTTGCCGCCGATTGCATCAATGTGGTTATGATATACGTAGACCACATCGTGATCCCGAATTAACCCTCTGCAATCCTCTTTATTTAACCCCATTAATTCATCAGCCTTCACCGCGGTGGCCCGTTGGGAAATGGCCTGCGCCAGGATCTTGATGCGATTGGCCGTGCCTTGAGAGCTTTGGCCGTCCGCGAGAACAACTCCAGTTTCGTTGTCGGCCAGAGCCAATTCCCTATGGGGCAATAGCGCCGCTATGCCCAGCTGGGTATAGCTCGGTAACAGGGTCAAGGCGGGTTCCAGATGCGCCTCGAATCGATCCTCCCGGCGAATGAGGCTCAATAACTCGTCGCCGATCTCATAGCGTAAGGCGTCCGAAATGATGACACAGACCTTGTTGTCCTTCTTCAGAAAAGGCTGTACCCAGCGACTGAAAAAGTCCTTTTGCAGCGGGACGGGAGGGGCCTCCCATTTGCCCGTTTCGTCGACGAAAGACTGCCAGTGGTCATTGACCTTCAGCAGATAATTATTTGAATAGAGGTTCTCAATTCGCTCGGATAATGCCCCCATTAGAGAGGCCTGCCCCGACATGCGGACATGGTAAGTGAACTTTCGGTAGAGTTGATCCAATGGGAACCAGAAACGGCTGTAACGCTGAACGCCATCCGCCAGACTGACCATGGTTAATACCGCCTCATCCATGGTCTGCATGAACTGTGCGGCAAAATCAACGGCTTCGTAGAGGTGGCGATACTCTCCGAACCAGTGGCCCTGCCGGCGCGGACGAACCCAAAGCGCTACATCGCCGCTTGATACGGTCCGGGATGCCACGGCCTTAACCAGCTCGCTGATAATTTTCTGATCAATCAGGGGGAAGTAATCCAGCTCGATCAATTCACGGTAATCCCGCTTGGCCAGATCCTGTTCGATGCCGATCACATCGGCACACTCAGCGGAGAGCGTTTCAAAACTCGCTTCAAACGAACGGCTGTCTTTCCAGTGTTTGAGGAACACGAGGGCATCCCCGGTCAGGCGGATCTCGCCATCGGTCCCCATGGCATAGCAGGATTTAAAGAGTTCGATAACAAAATCGCGTATGCCCGGCTCATCGGACTTGTAACCGTAGCAGCGGGTCATCTGCTCCCAGAGAAAACCCTCCAGATTGCAACGGCCGATCAGTTTCATCTTATCGTCCCGCTCATCGGCCAGTTCCGCGAGCAGGTTTTCCACCACGGCATCCATGCGCGGGTCCGTTTTACATCCCGCGCACACCGCCAGCATCTTCAGGCGGATCATGCCGGGGGTATCATCGGGTTTAAGGATCTGCTTAAGTGCATCCTTTCGCTTAGCCGCCTGATAGAACTCCGCATGAGCCTGCACTACATCGGTAAACTCAAGTCCCAGCTCCAACTCGGAGAGCCAGATCGCGGCCTGATCGGTCCGGAATTCACCATGGGCCAACTGAACATCCAGCAGCCAGTTGTCCAAGTCGTCGGGCTGTGGGCCTTCGCGGTAGAGGAGAAACTTCTGCTCCGGTTGCTCCCGCAGAATCCGGTGTTTCACCCCGAACTCATTGTTGGTGAGCTCCACCTTCTCAATCCCGTCCAACGCCAGCGCCTCGAAATCAGCACGCAGTTCCTTTTTGGCGTCATACCAGAAGACGATGCGGTAACGCTCAAATAGCTTGGTCAGTGCCTGGACAATGCGATCATTCATATTCTATTGCCGCCTTCGGTTTCTATTTTCGGGATCTTTCATGGATATCTGTAAATTCAGGGTTAACCTCAACCTGTTAATTTTCATTTATAAGTCCCCTTTTTCACTCATCCACGCCCCCTGCTTCATGGAGCTTTTCAGCAAGAAACCGCTCGATTTCCTCCCGCTTGGGCAGCTCCATCTGGTACTTGGATACAAATAGCCGGTTATCCATACCTGCCAGCGCGAACTCGACCAGAGAGTGCTTCTTGTGGGTGCAAAGCAGGATGCCAATGGGCGGGTTATCGTCCTCAAGCATCATGTTTTTTCTGTACCAGCTTACGTAGGTATTGAGCTGGCCAATGTTTTCATGGCTGAACTCGGCCAGTTTCAACTCCACCAGCACATGGCACTTCAGGATGCGGTGATAGAAAACCAGATCAATAAAATAATGCTCGTCCCCGATCAGGATTCGTTTTTGCCGGGCTTCAAAGCAGAATCCGTGGCCCAGCTCCAAAAGGAATTCTTCAATCTTACTGATAAGCTGGTCTTCGAGATGTGATTCGCTCATCACCTCTCGAGGCGTCAGGCCCAGGAACTCGAATATATACGGGTCGCGCACCGGCAAGGCGGGTGACACCTGCTCCGCGCCTTGCCGGGCAAGTTCCGAAAGCTTCTTTTTATCTATCGAAAGGCCGCAACGTTCATAGTAGAGGCTGTGGATTTGTCGTCTCAATTCACGAACCGACCAGTTGCCCTGGATGCACTCCACCTCATAGAACGTGCGCTTGGTGGCATCTTCCAGGTTGAGCAATTCCACGATATGCGAAAACGATAGGCGCGAAATCAGGGTCTTACCATCGATTCTGAACTGTGGAGACGTCTCCACAATCGTTGGGGCAGCGGCATCGGATGAAGAATCGGCACCAGCCAAACATACCTGCCCTATCAGAGGCTGCAATTGTGGAGTCACTATCTCCACAATCTGCGGGTAAGTCAGATACAACTGGCGATAGCGGTAAATTTCCCGCCGATCACAACGCGATACGCCAAGCTGGGTCAGACTATCGGCGAGCATGTCCATCAACTTGTCGCCGTATTCGGTACGATCAACGCCCCGGCGCTCATACTCCTCAACGTGGAACCCAATCATCCAGTTGCGAAGGGTGAGGCTGGTATTGACAGCCCGGCTTACCTGGGCTGCCAACTTGTCATGGACTTGACGGATGACACCGACCAGTTGTCCGAAGTCCAATGCAGGTTGCGTGGTGTTCTTGTCACTCATATCCGGTTCACTCCTCACCTTTCGCATCCAGACCCGGAATCTTCTTTAAGGCCGCGCCGAATTTCTGGTAATTCACCTTCACCCCGTCGTCAAGCTCAATTGCCACTTGCTGGGTAGCAAGCGGATAGAGCACCTCGCGTTCATAGGCGCTCAGCTCGTTTATCATCTTTTTTAAGGTTTCGATCTCTTTTAGCGCCTTGGTTTTTTCTCCCAAGGAGGCACCGGCGCTGATACTCACCGCCTCAAGATGATCCTTTCGGGCGATCAGTTTAGCGCGGAACTCGCGCAGATAATCATTGAGCACCACGCTCACCGTATCCGGGCGATAGCGGTGCATGTAGATGAGAGCATTGAAACTGCCCTTTGGGCTTGAAAACAGCCAGTAAATGGGCCGCTTTTTGTACCGGCGAACATGGTCGTTATAAAAATCTTTAAGAAAATACTTGCGGATGTCTTTACCCAGGGCCTTTTCGAGGAACTTGAGGTTCTCCTCATAGTGCTCCTCGCCAAAAGTGACGCGCAGGAATTTGCGGAAGCGCTCGGCGATGTCGTCGGTGAACCAGTCGCCGTCGAGCATGGGGATGACGTTGTTGGCATCCGCCGGGAAGATCGGTTCGGGGATTTGCTTCAGATAATCCTCAATGGTTTCGCCCTGGTTGGCAAGAATTAGCCCCAGTTTATCCAGCGAATAGCGGCCGAACATGCAGCCCACGGCGTAGGAGATAAACTCCTTCATGGTGTCGGCCAGGAGCAAGGTTTCCAGCTCGTCTTCGCTCTTGTTGTTACCGTAGCGGTAGTGGGGATTGCAGGTCAGGGTGATTTCACTTAGAGGGACGTCGGGTGTTAGCTCATCTTGCAGGCCATAGGCCTCAATAAAGATGCGGTTGTTCTCTTTTTCGAGACGTTGCATTTCAAGTGCCATTTCCTGCCAGTGGGCGCGGAGCTTCTGGTAAGTGGTGTTCAAAGTTGGTTGCCAATAATCGGGTCGAAGTAGCGGCAGGTCATTAAAATCCCAAGAGGTTTCGTAGGAATCCCAATCCACTTGCCCAGAACGAACCAAAGCTATGGTGTTTGCATTAATTTTTGACAGACTGGACGAGTTGATAGAGAGCAACGGCAATCTGCCGAGATTAGTAATTCTGAAGTCAAGGGTTGGACTTATCGCAGCCAAGAGATGAGCAACAATTTTCCCATTCAAAAAAGCGAGCGTTTGATTTTTTCGGTCGGAACTTGTGAATACTGATGGCGCAGTTGAGTCATATGTTGAGCCCGCTTTATGGTAACGCAATGAAAATTTTCCTGAGCTAATACGACTCCAAGACAATGCCTCTCTAAAAAAATATGCTTTGCCACGAACTGGTGCGCCATTATAGTCAAGTGGCAACGCATGAAACACATGAATGTCTGTACCGTTATCCTTCCAATTAAGAAAATACTCCATATTCCCAGCCCATTTTCTATAGCCCCCCCCTTTTCTATGCGGAAACCATTTATAAGAACTGTTGCCTTGATCATATTCAAGTTGCGTATGAGATTGACCAACCTCATACCACAGTCTCAAGAAACGGTCATTGTCTCCAGTTGTTATACCTTCACGTATAGTTCCAGAATCTGAAAGGTATTCCTTTGCTTTAGTGAAGCTATTCAACAACTTTTCGCTCAGCCAATAAGAGATAGGACTGCCGGGTATTTTCTTGAAGTTGGTGCCGGAAGATCGGTAAAACCAGCCACAATTTTGATTATTAATGGCTTCGAGCGTTTTTGGGCCTTGGTATTCTGACCCACGAAAATCGGAAAGGCGTACATACCCTCCCTTAAAATCGGGATGATGTGTGTTCTCCACAGTGAAAGTGCAAATTGGCACCGTTGCTCCATCAAAGCCGGAGTATTCGAGCTGGACAAGTGAAGTGATCGTTTTCTGATTAATGAGGAAATTGCGTAGCCTTTCGAAAGATGAAATAAACATCCATACAAATGGCGACATGAAACCCAATTGGCCTTTCGGCAAAGCAAGCTCAGTATTTCGAACCATAAAGGCCGAAAACAAATCAGACTTCACATCTGGATAGTTATCTTTAAGCCAAGCACCCAGACGCCCATTCATCCCCTTGCCCCCCATATACGGCGGATTAGCAATCACCACATGATACTGGGGGCTGAAATAGTCGGCCTGCCGCAAGACCTTCAATACCTTCAGATGGGTCTTGCTCAGAAAAATTTGTCCAGAGACATTCTTCTCTTTCAGCGTTTTTAATATCCACGCCACATCGCTTACCTTAGGGCGAATCAGAGACCCGAAGTTATCCGCCTCTTCAAACTGCCGCAGGGTGGTTTGCAAAGGCGCGGTAAAAAGATCCCGCCCGACAAAATCCATGTAACTCTTTAGCTCGCCCTCATTGAACCGGATATTTTCCAGCACGCAGATATTGGGGACCACCTTCTTTCTGAAAAAGCGGCGATGTTTGGCGCGGGCCTTCATGGTCAGGGCAAAGGCAGCCAGTTCCCCGGCGCGTTCATCGATCTCGATGCCGTAGAGGTTGTGGGTGAGGATCTTTTCCGGGATCTCCGCAGGTTCATAGCCTTCTTCCTCATAAATGGCATGGAGCAGGTCGAAGGCATAAGTCAGCATGTGCCCGGAGCCGCAGGCCGGATCGCAGATCTTCAGTTCTTCCGGCTTGCTGATGCGCAGGAAATCGGTTTCCGCCTCTTCGGGCTTGATGTAGTAGTCCATCCGTTCAATCAATCTCGAATCGGGACGGTTCAGCATCCAGAGACGACCGAGGGAATTTTCAACCAGATACCGCACGATCCAGTGCGGGGTGAAGAGCTGTGTCGCTGCCGGAATATTTTCGGGGGTGATTTTCTTGTTTTTCTTCAGGCCGTCAAAGACCTCGTCCTTCTTCTCGCTGATATAAAACTGGTAGAGCCATCCGATGACCTCCACGTCCTGGCAGGCATTAGGCGTCATCGCCTCGCGGGTGTAGGCCAGGATAGAGTTTCCCGAAAGCAGATCATCGGGCATCAGCAGTTCGGTGTAATCGGCAATCCGCTCAAACAGATAGGGCATGGCATCGTGGTAGTCGTTACAAACGGCAACCACGAGGAGTCGGTAAGCCTCAGTCTGCGGATCATTACTGGGAACCTTGCCATCCAGCAATGCAAAAACCTTCTGCCGGGTTTTCTCGGGTACCATGCTCTCGTCGATATGGCCCATCTTGGCCTCGGCCAAAATCTCAGGCTGAAACTGCCCTTCTGCAGGCGACACCACACCAATCCGGGTATAACGGTTCACATCCATGAAACGCAGCGCGCAGAAACGATTAAACCAGGTATAGGCGACCTTTTCGATCACTTGGCTTTCGCCAGTTTCCCCGATCTGCTCTTCAAGCTTTTTAACGGCTGGGGCATTCTCGCGCCGGGCCGCGCTGTCCTCGGCCAATACCAGCTTCAGCTTGGCGGAAACCTGCTCTATTAAGTTTCGGCGCGCATACTGTGCAAATTTTTTCAGCTTCGAAGTTTCCATCCATCTTCCTTTGTCGCCGGTGATTTCCCCAACCTATTATTAAGCATTTTACTTTGTAGTTTCTATTTGTTACATTGATATTTGCCGCTTTGCTTACCAACTTGACCATTTTCCCGGCGCAGGAAGATGGTCACTCTATTCAGCGTCGTATTTATATTTGTCTCTCGAATTTTTTTTCATGGAAGCATTCGAGATATGAGCCTCCTATGAGCCTCCTATGAGCCTCCTATGAGCCGGCTCATAAGCTATGAGCCTGACGCATAACTTATGATTTGCGCACATAGTGAGTCCACCTGCGCTCGCCATGCTTTTCTATATTCCCTTTAAAAATAAGCCGTTTTAAAAGCTTCGCGGCCTGATCCTTGGTTAATCGACAAAGCTCAATCACATCCGCTCGTTTAATGGAACCATGCGCGTCAATGTAGTTCAAAACCATCTGTTCCTGCTGAATGGGATCAAACCCAGCCTGACGGACATATGCCGCTTTCTGCCCGGATTGCTGGTAAACCTTGACGCTCAGCGTGTATGTGCGGCCACGACCGACACCGTGGGCCTCAACCAGCCCCGCTTCCACCAGTTTTTCAAGGACCCGCCTGGTGGCTTGATCCGATTTTTGGATTTCCGGCGTGAGTTCTGCTATGGAAAGGCGGCGTTCATTCCGTAGACGGGAAAGCAGAATCAAGCTGTCAATAGGCAGGGCGGATCCTGTCCGGCTTTCCTGGTTCAGGATCATTTCCAAAAATTTGAAGTCAGGGTCTACATCGGACAGGGACAGCACTACAGAGGTGGCATCGGACATGCCATAGTCCGGCGCCGGGCGTCCGTATCGAAGCATTCCTTCATAAATACGGTCGATCCCGCGGCCTGTCCTTTCCGCCAAGCCGATGCGCTTTACAATATCCGCAAGTAGTGGATTTCGTGCACGTGGAGGAACAACCAGCAGGTTTTGCAAGGTGACACCTTCAACAAAGCCTCCGGGATTGGAAAGGGTGATGCCATCGTCATCCAAACGGACATGGACAGCGCCTAATCTGGAATAATCCCGATGAACTAGCGCGTTGACAAACGCTTCCCGGAAGGCGCGGCGATCAAAATTGGGAACCGCAACCCTGAAAAGCCCCATTTGAATCTCTTGCTCAGTAACACGTACCCTAAAAAGCTGCTCTACCGCCTCGAAAGTTTGTAACAGCGGTTTTCTGAAAAACTCATTGACCCTGACATCCGTACCCTCAAGGACTTGGAAGGCAACTTCATATGCCGGCAAGTATTGCCGCAGATGTTCTTCGCGCCCAAGCAGCAGCAACCCGGCCAAAGTCGGGCACAGTGATCCACCGGAAATCCTGGTCAACCCGAGAGCCCCATCCAACTCATTGTCCGCAAGCGGCAACAAGGATTGATCGCCCCCGAATTTTCGAATAGCTTCGCGTATTCGGTGCCTTTCCAGGGGGTTTAATTCATCGATGGGTAATTCCTGGATGGGCATCGCGGAAGGGTCGGTCAATCCCATTGAAGATTGTCTTTGAATAAATTCATGCGGGTAAAAAGGTACGGCTTCGGGGTTGCCGTTTGCCATTAATCGCCTTCGCTGAATCAATCCATCAGAGGTAGAAACCAGTTGTCTGGATTTGGGAACACGGAGGAGAACGACTGGTATATCTTGAACTTTAATTTGTTCTATCCCGACGGAAAGCGGTGGATTGGTGCGGTTCGCAATTAGGGCGGCCATCCCAAGCGTATCCCGGTGGGATGCATGAAGCCCTGTGATGGCCCCATCGTCTTCCACGCCCAAAATAAGGACGCCGCATTCCGTGTTTGTCAGAGCGACGATGGCAGCGACCAGGTCGCTGTCAGACAGCTTTTTCCGGTCACTTTTAAATTCAATGGTCAGGTTTTCACCTTGCCGAATCAGATCAAGGACTTCCTGTTCACTTACGTTCATGTGTAACTCCTAACCCCGGCGCCGGGATAAGTGCCTTATGGATTATTTTCTTTTTAAAATAACAAGAAAATAATCCATAAGGCACTAAATCTGTATCCGCTTCCCTTTCCGGATCTCAGCCAAAAGCGCCTCCCGCATGGCCTTGAGGTACCGGTCCACATCCGAATCATCAGCAAGCCAGGCTTTATCAAAGGAAAACCTGAGATTTCGGCCTGACACGTATTCAACAGGGGCTTCCGGTTCAATCGGTGTTACTGCCGTTTCCTTTCCTGAAGCTTGCGCCGGTTCGCTTCCCCCCGAAGGGGTTTGCTTTGGTGTGGGTTTTGCCCAGGAAGCCATTTGGGAAAGCAGCCGTTGGTAGTCGGATTCTTCAAAGCGCCGCAGGTTATCGCGAATCACGGCGATCAGTTTTTGTTGTTCAATCGACTGAGAAAACTCGATGAATGACCGAGTGATTTGCTCCTGCTGGCTTGGCTTTAGCGCGGCAAATTCGGCCATATCACAAAGACGGTCCTTGAGTGCCGCAACGGTATCTAAAGCTTTTTTGATCTCTGCCGCGATCCGTGCCGTCACCTTTTCTTGCAGCGTGTCCACCAGGGTTTTCACCTGCTGCATGCCATTACCCTTAAAACATTCGGGATCAGCCAAAGCCTGAAGCAAGGTATCAGGCGTAAAACCGTAGGGTGAGCCCTCTTTCACTTCGAGCTTCCCACTTCCCCTTTCTCTGATGTAGTCAAAATTCGGCTCCTGCTCCTGCACAAATTTACGGGCAGCGTCGAAAATACCCTTTTGCGGCCCGTTCATGAACTTTCGAACCGGGTCAATGACCTTTTCCTTCAGCGCAATCAGGGCATTATCCTCACACAGCAGCCCGGTCAGATACCAAGCGTAGGGTTTGCCGGCGAGTCCTTTCAGCTTCTCAAGAACCGGGGTCAGCACATTCAGGAAAGGATACTGCGCCGACTGCGCCGCCAGGGGGTTTAGGTCCTGTATCATGTCCTTCAAGGCAGCACCGGTCTCCTTGGCAAGTGCCTTTGCTTCAGTGGCACGGGGCGGGCTATCGAAAAAATCCTCATAGAACTCCTTGAGGCTGCGAACCTGGGATGGGGTAAAATCGACCTGTGGTTCCAGCACAACATTGCCATGGCTGTGCGTGTTGCGAAGCGCGCGTTCGAGGTCGTCTTCCTCAAGGATTGTTCCGTCAGTCCGAACCTCTACCTTGCCCCGGGCGCAAAGATGAGCAAGTGTGCAGAGAACGGCCGCATAAGGCCAGCCATAAGGCTTGCGCTCAAACTTTTCCAGCAGGCTCTTCAGGGTCGTGCGCACGCCGCCGCGGATGTTGCTCTGGATGAAAGCAAGCAATTCCTGCTCTGATTCGGCCAGTGATGTCACATCATTACCGAACAGCCCCTCCTTGGACTGTTTGAGGCATTTAACGACATCGTTTTCGGTGTAGGCAATTCCGCGCAGCATGCGCAGGTTCGGATAAGCGCGTATAATAAGTTGTTGAAACCCCTTGGTGATTCGGGCCTGGGGATCTTCTCCACCGATCTCGACCTCATTGCCCGCCACAAAAAGTTTGGCTTTGCCAAGAAGCATCTGGATAAGCTGCTTCAACTCCGCATAGCGATCCGCGTTCTGGAAGCCCTTATCGGTCAGGATACGTTTGACCCCTTCCTGCTGAGTGATGGAAATGTTCTGCTTGATGTATTTTTCAGTTCGCTTGTACATCAGAATATCGCGCACCAGTCGATCATTCGGCGGCATCACGACCAGCAGCTCTTCCCGGTTGAACGAGTGACTTCGCAAGGTTTGCTCATTTCCCGCAAATTCGTGAAAAGGGGTTATCGCATTGATCGAAAGCTCATATTCCCGACCGTGAAGGCGGTCATCGAGTTTCCTGGAATAGGGGTAGTCCTGCCCTTTCTCGTCGTAGCGAATCTTTCGGTTCTTGATGACATAATCAAAAATGATCTTTTCAAGCTCTGCGGCGATCTCGGTGGATTCAACTTCGGTGTTTTTGATCTCCTGCTCGACATCCTTTTCCTCGTCGGTGAGATACGCGTAGAGGTCTCCATGGCGTTGAATGTAGGTCTGAAGTTCCAGCAGGTTGAGCGCCTCTTCAACCTGCCGGCGCAGTTGGGGCAGATCCTGCTTGAAGTGATCCAGCATCAGCACGCACAGGTTGCGGACTGTCGGCTTAAATTCCTTGACGTACTTGACGAGAAAAAGCGTTTTCAGCAGCCGAATGGCAAATGGGTTGTCGAGCTGCTTTTCGGATTGCAGGATGGAGCGCTGAATATTGGATTTCAGAACCGTTCGAATCCCTTCAAACATCAGGTCAAAGGTTGCAAGCTGTCCGATTTGATGATCTCCGATTTGAATGGCCACCTGCTGGAATACGCCCAGCATGGAGCGCTCACCGACCGAGCTGTGTTTTCCTTCAAAGGCATTATGTTGGGATAAGTTCTGAATTGCGGACTGGAACAGCACGAACTGGTAAGGGATAAAGGGATAGCTGTGAATGAAATGGTCCCGGTCCTGGAAATTGCGGTAGATCGGCGAGCCGTCCGCAAAGTCAAAGAGGGTTTTGAAGTTGTTCACCTCCGCATGATAAACGTCTGACAGCAGTCGAACCCCCTCATCGTTTTTCAATAACAGGCGCCTTTGAATCACTTCGGCCACATCGGCGCTGGTAAGTTTCATCCGGTTGGCAAAACGGGCCTGAATCTTGGAAAAATCGTTACCCTGCTGGTTACTCATTTCACCGACAACCGAATTCATGTCCTCCTGAGCGGTCACCATGATCCAGGCTCGGCCCCGGCACTTGGTGGCAAGGCTTTCGGCGATGGTTTGAAGGTTCGTCATCAGCTTCACGTTTCCGGCGATGTACTGTCCGACCTCGTCAACAAAGAAGTTCAGCCGGAACTCGGGAGATTGCCGGTCCACATAGGCCTTTATTTGATCGGCGAAGTCCTCGATCGAGACCCGATACTGGCTTCTGTATTTATCGAGAATCCCCATTGCCGAGGTATCCTCGCCGCCGGTGGCCCGGGCATAGGCCTTGGCGATATTCTGTGACTCCAGCAATGCCTGTTCGCGCCCTTTTTCCCAGCTTTTCCCGGCAAGAGTTTGATAAGCCGATTTGAACGCCTCATAATGCCCCCGGCTGTCGAGATCGCGCTCAAATTGAGCAATATGACCCTGCTTGCCGTAGTAGCCACACATTTCGTCGAACACCTTGACGAATACGGCAAGGAGCGCATCGATCTGGGTTTTGCTGATAACATCCGCCTTCTGGTCGATGTTGAACAGGATACTTTTTGAGGGAATCGCAACGGCCCGCTTGAGATCCCCTCGGAGAATCTCGTTATCGCCGCACTTGGGAAGAAACAAATCGAGAGCGGAAACGCCGTCGATCCGCCGGTTCTCCAGAAGCAGTGCCAGCATCTTCAACAGATGAGATTTCCCGGACCCGAAGAAGCCGGAAACCCAAACCCCGTTGGCCCCCTCGTAGGTGTTGTAAGCATCCAGGAATGACTCCAAGCGCTTTTCCACCTCATTGGTCAGCACATACTCTTCGGTTTCAAGGAGAAGGCTTTCTTCATCGTCGGCTTTGATGACCCCTTCAATCGGTCGGTCAACAGGCTTATTAAAAATAGTTTTCAGCGTCATCGTGTTTCCTTCGTTTAGGCTTCGCAGTGAAAGATGTTGAACGCCCGGTAGTATTTATCGTCATGCAATCTTCCAAAAAGATCGAGCGATGCGCCCGATTCCAGGGAGTGGGTATAGGCCCCCGGAAAGAACATGACGGTCGGTTTTTCTTTTGCCGTGCTTTGCAGGTTGTTCAGCACATTGTGAGATCGGATATAGGGAAAAACCGCACCGACGCCGGCCAGAAACAGCACGTCAAATTCATTGTTCGCAAGCTTGGCGGCGATGGCGGGGACCAAATGGGCTTCGGGATCTAACACCCCTTGGAGTAACTCCCTGAGCTGTTCCTTGGACACCGAGTTTTCTATATCGAGGATTTGTTCCCAGAGGTCCCGTCCTTTAAGAATCTCGATGGAAAGATCATAGAGGTTAATTTCGAGCACGCGGACACCCGCATGCGAAAGACTGTTGACAAGCTGCCGTTGCAGCCGTTCCATCTCGACGCACTCTTCCGGTCTGAAAGGGCAAATGAAGAAAGGAACTTCGTTCCCGAGACCTTGCTTCTGAAGAAACCGTTTTCCGGAGATCACATCAAACAGATGCTGAAATCTTTCTTGCATGGATTTCTTCTCGATACCCGAAATCATCGCGCCCTCCCTATTAAATCGGACTCAAAAGCAGGAAAAAACAGAACAGCCTCACGACTATTGTGCGAAATGGCTTCCAAGAGCCGGGGGCTCAACATGGCGGCATTGATGGTATAATCGTTGGTCAGAAGTTCGGCTTCTCGCAGAATTTTGAACAACACCTGACGGAGCTTATTTCGAGTCGCCGGCTTAATTATATCAAGCTCGGGATGCCACTCTGATTTCCGGTTAAAGAAGGAATCAAAGTCTTCATAGTGAAGATCGGTCTTGAGACTGATGTAACGTTCCCGAATAATCTCTACGGCAAACTCGGCAATGAATTTGTAACGACGGCAAACCGCGATCCACAAAAGACAGCCTTGCTCCTGACCGCTACCGTGAACCAGTAAGTCAATCTCACGGGGGTCGAGTGTTTTTAGCCTGGAGATGATTTCCCGACAGAATCGTTTTGAGGTGCTCAGCGTTCTCGTTTGCAACAGGTTTTCGGAAAGAACCTTTTCTCTAATCGCATTCCAGTCACTTTGCTCAAGAAAGAGCGCCGCCAACTTTATCGACTCGCGGAGAAAAAGACCGCCCGTTGTAAGTGACATGATGTATCTTTCATTCTTCATTTCAGGCCTTGATTCCCTTTTCCGTGCATAGCCGCGCCGCCGGCCTTCACCCATTTGTCAACTTCGTCTTTTTTGAACTTCCAGAGACGGCCCATGCGGTGGGAAGGCATGCCATGCCTGTCAATCCACTTGTAAACGGTATCGTTGCTAACCCCGAGGTATTTGCATATCTCGCTAATCGATAACCAACGATCTTCCATCTCGGCCATTTTATAAGCTCCTCGTGGGCGATTGGGTTACGCCATACGCTTGTCAAAAACGAATTTGTTTAGGAAACAGGCAAGGGTTTCCCTGTGTGGGCCAACTCGAATGGGAAAGATAAATGAATTGGCAACCGCATGTCAAACGATCTTTGCCGATTTATGCCGATCTTTTATTAAGGGAGCTTACTATCACACGCCAGAGACGAGCTGTTTGCCTGTTTCAAACAAGCTACGCAGTAGCGCCACAGAGAAACAGCAGCGCCTTGGGCTATATAGCCGCTACCTTTTGCACCCAACGGTATATGCTGTACCCGCAGAGGGCAGAAGCCCTCCATTCGGTCGAGGGCAGGCGGTGGGTCGGTGATTGAAAATGGTCACGCTAGAAATCTTTTCAAACCCAAAGGATATTCCCACATCCTAAAACCTTGGATACGTCTGTAATATCCAATTGTTGAATAAATGTGGCATTAAGATTTTTTTGGACACTGCCCCTATATGCAGAGGGTCCGGTCCGGCAGGTTCCGGGTTCATTTTCTGAGGCGGTTTGCCTGCCGGGGAGTGGTTTTCTGGTAGGTGGTAAACAGCGCTGTTTATACCCTTCCTCGGGAAGGGGGGCACTGACCAAGCAGGGGTGATATTATTCCAGCGCCGCCAACGCTGCTTCATGCGATATCCGCAACGATCCATCAATATATTTTGCATCTCGCCATCGCGCCGGGTTCCGGTTCTTCAACCAAAAGATTTGGGCGGTAACGTCGGGTACCATTTGTTTTCGAACCAGCTTGGTAATAACCATTTTTCCGGTTTTGTCTGATTCCAGGGTGGTTTCCGTGAATTGGTAGCCATTTGCCCGTTTTAGTAACGCCTTTTCAACCACCTCGGAATCATATTTATCGCGGCCTCTTTTTATGGCGCTCAGAAATTCAGAATTTTCTCTTGCCCAAGTCTGGACGGCGGTTCTGCAAACCCCGAATAATCTCGCCAAATGCCTATCGGTCGCGCCCATCTCTTAACACGCGACATAGGCTTGGTTGATGTATTCAGGTTTGAATGTGTCATTCCGGCAAGCGTGCTTAACTTCGAAGGGCGAAATGGGGTGGGTAAAGAGCCATCCAACACCAGAAGGAGGATGGCCAATGGACGAATTAAAAAGTTCTTCAAAGGAGTGTTTAGGTTGTCGCTCCACTGTATCAAGATTTATGATTTTAGCTCCATTAATTGGGTGTCGTGGATGAAGATGTCCATCCCTAAAAAAACAGAAAAGCTCAAAGGGCTTGAGCCCCTCGTTTAATAATTCCCAGCAGGCTATCCATTTAGTATGGCTCTCTTCCGGTCGCGCTCCAGATAAAACAAGCTTATTTAAGGCATAGGGGTCTTTGGTATGATCTGTGGCATGGACTTGGACTATCCTCCGTTCGATAGCGCCCGCATGATGTGAGAGGGGCAAGGCCGGGCGGAAACCGGCTTTATAGACTTCATAATGCCCTTACACTCTCGGCATCCGTATAGAGCATAAGCTCGCCATCTCTTCTTGTTTTGTAAGCATCTTCGTTATGAGATGCATCATAAATGCTCTTATTGGTAGGGTATGCGGCGGCAATCCGGGAAATAATTCTGATTTCGTGATCAGTAAGAGGCTCCGCTTCGTCTTCATTAGCGGCTTTAATCATGGGAACCAAATCCCTATAATTATTCAATTGAGGGCCTTGGGGTAATCGGGCATAAGTGGCCCCGGTCATTCCCCGGCCGGTTTCCCGAAATGAAATTATGTCAGCAAGCCAAATGTATTTTGCCTCATAAAGAAGCACGTCCCCCGGATCATCTTTCAACATATCCCGGTCAAGTGTTTTGCTGAACTGGTGCAAAACCCGTTTTATTCTTTGAAGCGATAGGCTTCTGTTGCCGGCGTATGGGTTATTTCCCGATGGCTTCCCGGATA
This sequence comes from Desulfobacterales bacterium, assembly GCA_034003325.1. Lineage (NCBI taxonomy): Bacteria > Pseudomonadati > Thermodesulfobacteriota > Desulfobacteria > Desulfobacterales > Desulfobacterales bacterium. The sequence goes on along the minus strand of JAVEYW010000002.1, from coordinate 345,558 downwards.
AAACCCGACGCAAGGTATCATCCATGGGCTTGGTCTGTATCTGGCCGGTTTCCCACCTTTTCACACTGGCAATACCAACGCTCATTGCCTCTGCAAGGCGGGCTTGGCTCCACTTAAGCTTTTTCCTTCCAATCACAATCTCTTGGCCAGTCAACAGGTTGACGGCCTTCCGGTAAGCATCGGATATTCTTTTTTGGTTTTCAGCCGCAAGCACCAAATCATCCACTTCAGTGCCGCAAACAGGGCAAACATAGTGCTCCGCATCATATTCAATTCGCTTGTCGCGAAAAGTCACCTCTTTTTTCATGGCCTTAATGACCATTTTCCCATGTTCATTCGGACAATCCATCGTTGCCCCCTTTCCCACCTATGGCTCTATTTTCATGTAACGAAACAATCCAGAGCCGGTCACCCCTGATGGAAAATTTAAAATACATTATGCATCCAAAGCTTTTGCTGAACCATCTGAAGGCAAACAATTCGGCGTTTAAAATGGCTCTTTCATCCGGCCGCCGCCTTGATTCGGTTTAACTGATGGTTCACATCAGTTCGCCGCCGGCCGCCGCGCCCGGGAAATACATATTCGCTACCCCGCGGATGGTTTTCAAGCAGTGCCCGCGCCGCATCATTCAGATGAAAATCTTAGCCCCTTTTTTCTTTGGTTGAGCAAATGGGCGCCCCCTATCATTTTTGTAGAAATGCCGTCAAGGCAACGGCACCGGCGGTCAACGCGGCGCATAGCCAGAAGGCGATGCTGAACGTGCCGGTGGTGTCTGCGAGATAACCGGCTACCGAAGGCCCGATAATCTGCCCGCCTCCGAAAAACAAGGTGATAACCCCAAAGGATTTGGTTGCCTGGGCCGGACCCATATAGTCGCCAACAGCCGCCGACATGATGGTGGGAATACTCCACACGGAAAGGCCGAAAATGGCGATGGAGGCATAGAGACACGCTATCGGCAGTTCCGCGGCTACCAATACATAGGAGAGGGTGAACAAGGTGAAGACGACCATCAAGCCCGCTTTTCGCCCGAAGCGGTCGGATACCCATCCGAACAGCGGTCCGGAGAAGATACTCAGGCCGCCGACGACCGCCCAGAAAGCGCCGGCCGTGCTTTCACCAAAGCCTCTTTCTTTCACCATTGCAGTGACGATAAAGGTGGCGTAAACCACATACGTGCTGCCGAAGAGCGAATAGATTCCGCCCAGGTGCACAATCGCCCGGCGATTCGAGGGATTGCTTTTCGGCGCACCGGCGGCGGGGACAACGGGGGGCACGTCCGGGTGTCCCATCGGCGCAAGGCCTTTTTCGCCGGGCGTATTGCGAAGAAGGATTGCCGCCAGGACGGCAACTGCCATACTCACGATGCTCATGGTAACCCAACCGGTACGCCACCCTTCCGCACCGAGTCCGGCATTGATATAGGGCACATAAAACCCGGCAAATACAATGGCGATACCATTTCCGGATATCATGGTGCCGGCCGCACGACCTCGCGTGCTTTTAAGAAACCAATGTGAAACCATTCCCATCAGGGGGACATTGGCAAGACCGCTGCCGGCGCCGGTTGCGATATAAAACGTCAGCACTTCCGCAAAGGTTACGGCGCAGCTGATCAAGCCCATGGATCCCCCCACCAGCAACAGGCCGATCGTGATCGTGGCCCGGGCGCCGATCCTTTCCGCGATGATTCCCGCCACCACCACCGAAACCATGTACCCGATGAAATTACCGGTGCTGATAAGGCCCATCTGGGAGTAGGTCAGACCGAGGGAAGTGCCCATAGCCGGCAGCAGCATGCCAAGCGAAAAGCGTCCGAGTCCGAGGCACGAGAAAAGAACCGCCATGCCGGTCCATACGATCACCCAACCGTAGTGCGGTGCGATGCTGTTTTTTGGCGAATGATGGGGAAAATTCATTAATCGCTGCTCCTTTTTTAGATATCCATATGTCATAACCCCCGACTTCGCAACCGCGCATGCGTTTTCTGGTTAGACCGCGCGTGTGGCGAACCTCTCATTGACAGGCATTCCATGAAGGCATTAGGATGGGGTTGCTTTTTTTGCCGTTACGGATAGCGCTAAGGTCTTAATCACCGTGCCCCTGGAGGTGTCATGAAGAAATGGTTGCGATTGATGATGGTGCTGGTTTTGATCCTTGCCGGCGGGCGGATCGGATTCAACTATCTAAAGGGACAAAACAAGGCAGGCCCACTTCGGGTTTCGGGAAATATCGAGGTGACCGATGCGCAGATGAGTTTCAGGATTCCCGGCCGGCTTGAAAAGCGCCTTGTCGACGAAGGGGATCGGGTGGCTAAAGGGCAGTTGATCGCAACCCTTGAAAAAACGGATCAGGAAATTGCCGTTGCGGCTGCCGCGGCAAATCTCGCCCATGCCCAAGCGGTTCTTTCGGAACTTGAGGCGGGCAGCCGGCCTGCCGAGATCGAACGCTCCTTTGCCAATATGCTGCAAGCAAAAGCCTTACTGGCCGAGCTGACCAACGGCAGCCGAAAGCAGGAAATTGAAAGCGCGAGGGCCGAGCGGGCCAGGGCCGCCGCCCTGGTAAAAACCGCCGAGGTTCAGCTTGATCAGGCAAAGGCGGATTATCATCGCTACAAGGACCTTTTCAAGGACGGCGGAGTCAGTCAGGAGCAATATGAGTTGGTTCGCACCCGGTATGAAAGCGCTAAAAATGCCGAAAACGAAGCACTGGCGGTGTTGAAAAGTGCTTCCGAAGGGCTTAGTCTGCGAGTGGAAGGCCCGCGGCAGGAGCAGATTGACAATGCCCGTGCCGCCCTGAAAGCGGCCGAGGCGCAGTATTCGTTGGTTAAGGAAGGCCCGAGAAAAGAGAAAATATCTCAGGCCGCGGCCGAAGCCAAGGCTGCAGAAGAACGCCTCAACCAGGCAAAACAGCAGCTGGCGTACACCGAGCTTTTCTCTCCCATGGCAGGACGTGTCCTCAGTAAGTCCGCCGAACCCGGGGAGTACTTGAATCCCGCCGCCCCCGTGGTCTTGATCGGAGATATTCACCATCCCTGGCTAAGAGCTTATATTAACGAAAAGGATATCGGAAGGATTCACCTGAATGATCCGGCCACCCTTACGACTGATTCGTTTCCGGGAAAAACCTATTCCGGACGTGTCAGTTTTATCGGCAGTCAGGCGGAATTTACGCCCAAGGCCGTCCAAACCTTTGAAGAGCGTGTGAAACTGATGTTTCGCATCAAGATCGAGGTGGAAAATTCAGCCGAAGACTTGAAGCCGGGAATGCCGGCCGATGCCGAGATATCACTAACCGCCTCCTCGGCAAGGGATTAGGGCCATGGCGGAAAACACGCCGGCGATTCGAGCGGAGCTTCTCACGAAACGCTTCGGTGACGTCACGGCGGTGAAGGATGTTAGTTTTCATGTGAATGCGGGGGAAATTTTCGGCCTGGTGGGGCCGGACGGCGCCGGAAAAACATCAACCCTTCGAATGCTTGCAAGCATTATGGCGCCGAGCACCGGAAAGGCGAGCATCGCCGGATTCGATGTCGCCACCGAGGCGTTCGCCGTAAAAGATTCTCTGGCTTACATGAGCCAGAAGTTCGGGCTTTACCCGGATTTGACCGTGATGGAAAATATCGGCTTTTATGCCGATCTTTACGGCGTGCCCCAAAAGGGCAGAGACACGCGCGTGGATGAACTGCTTGATTTCAGCCAAATGCGCCCCTTTAAAAAGCGACGGGCCGGGAATCTGTCCGGCGGAATGAAGCAAAAGCTTCAACTCGTTTGCGCGCTCATTCATATCCCGCGCGTGCTGCTTCTCGATGAGCCGACCAATGGGGTTGATCCGGTGAGCCGTCGGGATTTCTGGCGAATTCTTTACCAGTTGCTCAAGGAAAATGTTTCGATACTGGTAACGACGGCTTATCTGGACGAGGCCGAGCGTTGCGACAGGCTGGCGCTGATGGATCACGGAAAAATCATCGCCCTTGGCACGCCGGCCGAAATCAAACAGCTCATGCGCGGAAAAATTCTGGCAATTCGAAGCAGCCAGGCCAGAACCATTCATCGATTGCTTCAACATGCGCCTTTCGCGCTGAGCGTCAATGTGTTTGGCGATACGGTCCACCTGGTCTGCGCCGATGCGGAAAAAATGAAAGAAACGGCTCAAAAGATGATGGCAACGGCAGGGCTTGCCCATGATGAGATTCGGGAGGTGCTCCCGAGCCTGGAGGATGTGTTTGTCAGCGTGCTGGGGGATGGGGAGGCAACACCGCCTGAAACGGAGGCTGAAGTTGGTTCGAATTTGGCTTCCGCACGTCTTGCTGAGACTAAACCCGCGCCGCCGGCCGTAACGGTAGATCATCTGACCCGCCGCTTCGGGGACTTCACGGCGGTGAACGATGTGAGTTTCAAAGTACCCAAAGGCGAGATTTTCGGGTTTCTCGGTCCCAACGGCGCCGGGAAAAGCACTACCATTCGCATGCTGTGCGGATTGCTGAAGCCCTCTTCCGGCGGCGGAACAGTCGCCGGCTATGATGTCGGGCGCGAGGCGGAGCAGATCAAACGGCATATCGGGTATATGAGTCAGAAATTTTCCCTGTATGAAGATCTGACCGTGACGGAAAATATCGATTTTTATGGCGGCATATACGGGCTATCCCGCGCAGCCCTTTCGGCACGGAAAGAATGGGCGGTAAATATGGCGGGACTAAAGGCGCATCGCACCAGCCTGACCGCGGTTCTCAGCGGGGGATGGAAGCAGCGTCTGGCGCTGGCGTGTGCCATTCTTCACGAGCCGCCCATCCTCTTTCTCGATGAGCCCACCAGCGGCGTGGACCCCATCAGCAGACGGCGCTTTTGGGAGATGATTTATGACATGGCGGATCGGGGCATCACGATCTTTGTGACCACGCACTATATGGAAGAGGCGGAGTACTGCGACCGGATCGCGCTGATCTACGGCGGCAACATGATCGCCATGGGAACGCCCATGGAACTGAAAACCCGTTTCATGCGGGATCAGATTTTGGATCTTCGGTGTGCGGCACCGCAAGTGCTCATTGAGCCGCTTTCAGCTTTGCCCGAGGTTCGGGATGTGGCCCTCTTCGGTGCAGGGCTTCATCTTGTGACCGGAAACGCCGCGGCGGCAAAACGGGCGATCACGGAAAAGATGAAAGCGCTGGGAATTGAAACCACCTCCTTGGAAATCATACCGCCCGGCATGGAAGATGTTTTCGTCTCCCTGATCGAGCAGGTCAACCGGGCGGCCGCGGAAAAAGCGGGAAAAGGGAGGCTGGCAGAATGAACCCCATACGCCTGTTGGCCGTTGCCAGAAAAGAATTTATTCATGTCCTTCGAGACTGGCGAAGCCTGTTTCTTGCCGTCGCCATTCCGATTTTCCTGATTTTGCTCTATGGATATGCCTTGACGTTGGATCTGAGACACGTGCCCACGGTGATTTGGGATCAGTCCCGCACACCGGAAAGCCGGGAGTTGCTGAGTTTGTTTCAAGGCTCTCCCTATTTTGCCGTCACCGCGTACGGCGATAATTACCGGGATCTTCAGAGCGCGCTGGACCGGGGAAGCGCCATGCTCGCCATCATCGTGCCCGGTGATTTCGCGAACCGGGTGCATGCCGGAAAACCCGTCGGCATTCAGGTGATTGCTGACGGCAGTGATGCCAATACCTCCCGGCTTGCCATGAGCTATGCCGAAGGCGTGGGAATCATTTATTCAACCGATATCGCCATCAACCGCATACGACTATCCGGCATGGGCGATCGGGTCCAACCCGTAGAACTGATTCAGCGCGCCTGGTACAATCCGGATTTAAGAAGTCAGAATGTGCTGATTCCGGGGATCATCGCCCTGGTGATGATCGTTGTAGCGGCGATGCTGACCAGTGTCACCATCGCCCGCGAGTGGGAAACCGGCACCATGGAACAACTGATCAGCACCCCCTTGCGGGGCCCGGAGTTGATTTTCGGCAAGGTGATACCCTATTTTGTCATCGGCTTATCGGATGTCGCCCTTGCCGTTGCGATGGGCAAGTGGATCTTTGATGTGCCCGTTGTGGGAAACGCGGGCCTTCTATTTGCCCTATCGGCCCTATTTCTCACCGGCGCCCTTTTTTTCGGCATGACGCTGAGCATCATACTAAAATCCCAGGTAATGGCCAATCAGATCGCCATTGTGGCTGGGTTTTTGCCGACCCTGATTCTAAGCGGATTTGTGTTCGCCATTGACAATATGCCCGTTCCGATTCAATGCCTCACCTACATCGTTCCGGCCCGTTATTTTATCACTATTTTGCGCGGTATTTATCTGAAGGGCATCGGGCTGGAGATTCTCTGGCTCGATGCCTTACTCCTGGGCTTTTACACGGTGATCATGGTGGCGTTGGCCAACCGCAAATTCAACTTCAAGCTGGAGTAAGCCCTTGATTCAGCGCATCAAACGAATGCTCGTGAAGGAATTTTTGCAGATGCTCAGGGATCCGCGCATGCGGGTGGTGATTTTCGGGCTTCCAGTGGTGCAAATGATGGTCATGGCGTTTGCGCTGACAACGGATGTTATGAACATTCGCACGGCCGTGCTCGATATGGATAAAACGCCCGCATCCAGAGCACTGATCGCGGATTTTAGTGGGGGCGGTTATTTCCGGATCTCCCGGTATCTCGTATCGCAGCGGGAAATTGCGCCGCTGATGGATCGCGGGGAGGTCAGGGCCATCCTTCAAATTCCCTCAGGCTTTGAAACAGCGATCTCCTCCGGCCGCTCCGCCGCCGTGCAGATCATTACCGATGGAACGGACAGCAACAGCACCGGCATCGCCCTCGGGTACGCCAATTCGATCGTCGCCGCCCATTTCAACCAACTGCGCCTGGAACAGGTGGTGGCATCCGGCCTTCAAGCCGATCCCGTGCCGGTTGAAACCGTTGCCCGGGCCTGGTTCAATCCCAACCAGGAAAGTAAATATTACTATGTTCCGTCTTTGATCGCGGTGATGCTTTTTATCTTCAGCCTGCTGCTGACCAGTATCGGCATCGTGAAGGAAAAAGAAATCGGCACCATCGAACAGGTGATGGTGACGCCGATTCGCGGCATCGAGTTTATTCTGGGAAAGACCATCCCCTATATGATCACTGGCTACATCTCCATGACGATTATGCTCTTGGCTGCGATGATCGTGTTCGGCGTCCATGTAAAGGGCAGCTTTCTCCTTCTCTACCTTCTGGCGGGCATCTATTTATGCGGCAATATGGGCATTGCGTTGATCATCAGCGCTTCGGCATCGACCCAGCAGCAGGCGATGCTGACCAGCTTTCTGGTGATGATGCCCTGTGTCATGCTCAGCGGGTTCATGTTTCCGATTCATAACATGCCCGAATCGGTTCAATACGCCACCTTTTTAAACCCCATGCGATGGTTCCTTCAGGTGCTAAGGGGTATCGTTATGAAGGGCGTGGGCATTGAGATCCTCTGGCCCGAGATCATCGCCCAAAGCCTTTTGTCCTTGTCGTTTATTCTGATCGCCTCGGTGCGATTCAAGAAAACATTGTCGTAAATAAAATTGCCACGGAGGCTCACGCGATCCCGCAGAATGCAAGGGGAATGGCTCAATTTCCTTGAATGTGTTCAGCAAATCTTGTATTAAGAAAAACTTATTGAAAGGCCACAGACCGTTTTCGATTTTTTCGTTATCGTCCAAGTTGCATCAACGCTACAAACCGGAGGCCGGCATCAACAGGCCGGCAAACAAACTTATGTTCCTGTTTAAACGAATCGTGCTTGCCCTGCTGGGTTTGGCTGTCGTGGTCGGTGCCTTGGCCGGCGCCAAGTATTTCCAAATCAAGGGAATGATTGCTCAGGGGCAAAATTTTGTGCCGCCGCCGGGCGTCGTTACAACGGCCGGGGTGAAAGCCGATCGGTGGGAGTCTTTTTTAACCGCGGTCGGTTCGCTTGAAGCGGTGCAGGGGGTGGAGGTCACAGCGGAGCTTCCCGGAAAGGTGGTACGCATCGCCTTTGAGCCGGGAACAAAGGTTTCCGCCGGAGAGCTTCTGGTGCAACAAGACACCTCCGTTGAATTGGCGCAGCAGAGAGCGGCCGAGGCGGCTGTGGCGCTTGCCCGGTTGAACCTGGCGCGTGCCCGGGAATTGGTGGCGACCAAAACCATTTCCCAGTCGACTTTCGATAACGCAGACACGCAGTTCAAACAGGCCGAAGCGCAATTGGACAACATTAACGCGATCGTTGCCAAAAAAACCATTCGGGCGCCTTTTTCCGGGCGTCTGGGCATTCGGCAAGTGAATCTGGGCCAGAATCTCAAGGAAGGCGAGCCGATCGTGACCTTGCAAACCATGGATCCGATTTATGCCAATTTCCTGATGCCGCAACAACAACTTGCTCAGGTGAAAAAAGGGTTGCGCGTGCGGTTGGCCATGGATGCGCTTCCCGGGCAAATGGTTGAGGGAGTAATTACGACCATCAACCCCCTGGTGGACGATGCCACGCGTAATTTCCGCATTCAAGCCACAGTGGCCAATCCGGAAGAAAATCTGCGGCCCGGTATGTACGTCAATGTCACGCTGGTGTTGCCGGAAACGGTTGAGGTCCTTGCGGTACCGGCCACTGCGGTGTTGTATGCGCCGTACGGCGATTCCGTTTTCGTGGTGGAGGAGAAAAAAGCGGAAGGAGCGGCCTCATCGGGCCTGTTTTTGCGCCAGCAGTTTATTCGAACCGGCGAAAAGCGCGGTGATTTTGTTTCGGTAGTCTCGGGCCTGAAAGGCGGGGAGACGGTTGTCAGCACCGGCGTATTCAAGCTGAGAAACGGCCAGGCCGTTGTGGTGGACAATACGCTTTCGCCCGAATTCAAGAAATCACCGACACCGGCGGACGCATAACATGAACTTTACCGATCTTTTTGTTCGACGCCCCGTGCTCGCCCTGGTTATCAATTTGATGATTATCATTGCCGGCTTGCAGGCGATACGCTCCTTGAATGTGCGCCAGTACCCCCGAAACGAAAACTCCGTGGTGACGGTTACCACCATCTATGTGGGCGCCAGCGCCGATCTGGTGCGCGGCTTTATTACCACGCCTCTGGAGCGGGCCATCGCCGCAGCCGACGGCATCGAGTATATCGAATCTCAAAGCTCACTGGGCTTATCCACCATCAGTGTTCGCCTGAAACTCAATTACGATGCGATTCAAGCCCTGTCCGAGATCAGCGCCAAGGTGGATCAGGTGAGAAACGATCTGCCGCCTGAGGCGGAGGTTCCGACCATCAATGTGGAGTCGGCGGAAAGCCGGATTGCATCGGCATACCTCAGTTTTACGTCCGATGTGTTAATGCAGAACCAGATTACCGATTATCTGGTCCGGGTTGTGCAGCCCCGGCTTTCCGCGGTGGAAGGGGTGCAGCGCGCCGATATTCTGGGCGGCAGAACCTTTGCCATGCGGATTTGGTTGAAAGCCGATCGCATGGCGGCGTTTAACGTCAGCCCCGTGCAGGTGCGCCGGGCGCTTTCCGCCAACAACTATCTGGCCGCAGTGGGACACACCAAGGGGTCTCTCATTCAGGTGAATCTCACGGTCAATACGGACTTGCAATCGTTGGCGGAATTTAAGCGCCTGGTCATTCGGCAGCAAAACGGCGCCATCATTCGGTTGGAAGATATCGCCGATGTGGTGCTGGGAGCTGAAAATTATGACGCGGAAGTCAAGTTTAACGGACAAACGGCTGTTTTCATGGGAATCTGGCCCCTTCCGAATGCCAACTCGGTCGATGTGCTAAAACGCATTCACGTCGAGATGGATAATATTAAAAAATCGCTTCCCACCGGTATGGACGCCCGCATTGCCTATGACGGCACCAAATATATCACCGATGCGATTCAAGAGGTGACCAAAACGTTGGGGGAAACGCTGCTCATCGTCATCGTCATCATTTTTTTGTTTCTCGGGTCCATTCGTTCCGCATTGATTCCGGTGATCGCCATTCCGCTGTCTTTAATCGGCGCGGTGTTTTTAATGCAGGTCTTCGGCTTTACCATCAACCTTCTGACGTTGCTGGCCATCGTTCTTTCCGTGGGGCTTGTCGTGGATGATGCCATCGTGGTGGTGGAAAACGTCGAACGGCATTTAAGCGAAGGGCTTTCGCCCGTTGATGCCGCGTTATTGGGCGCCCGTGAACTGGTAGGACCGATCATTGCCATGACCATAACCCTGGCCGCGGTGTATTTGCCCATCGGATTACAGGGCGGGCTGACCGGGTCGCTGTTCAGGGAATTTGCCTTTACATTGGCGGGCGCGGTTACGATCTCCGGAATCGTTGCCCTGACGCTCTCCCCCATGATGTCTTCTAAAATACTGAAGCCCGGCATTTCCGAGCGGGGTTTCGCCGGAAAAATCTCGCGTGACTTCAACCGATTCAAGGGGGTATACGGACGGCTGTTGACTGCGACCTTGAATGCCAGGCCGGCCGTTTACCTGGTATGGCTGATGGTCAGCCTGCTGGCCGTCCCCATGTTCATCATGTCGCCGGTGGAGCTGGCGCCTTCCGAGGATCAGGGAGTTATTTTCGGCATCATCGATGCGGCGGCCAATGCCACGCTTGATCAAACCAGTCTATCCGCTGCTGCCGTCAACGAGGCCTATTTCAGCATTCCGGAGACGAATCACACCTTTCAGGTGACAAACCCCGCATCGGGCTTTGCCGGAATGGCCACGGTTCCCTGGAATGAGCGGAACCGCAATATTTTTCAAATCCTGCCGGAGGTGCAGCAAAAGCTCTCCGCGATACCCGGCGTTCGCATCTTTCCGGTTACGCCGCCCGCGCTTCCGGGTGGCGGCGATTTTCCCGTTGAATTTATCCTGGCCTCCACCGCCGACTCGGAACAGATTCTTGACTTTGCGCAACAAATACAGCTTAAGGCCATGCAAAGCGGCATGTTTGCCTTCCCGCCGCTGATCGATGTGAAAGTCGATCAGCCTCAGGCCGAGTTCATGATCGACCGGAACCGGGTAGCGGATCTGGGCCTCAGTCTCGAACAGGTGGGGGCGGACATTGCGTCCATGCTGAGCGGCAATTTTGTGAACCGCTTTAATATCGACGGCCGCAGCTATAAGGTGATTCCTCAGATCAAGCGGATGGATCGGCTCAACCCGGAACAGCTCAAGGATATTTATATCACCGGCCCGGACGGCAATCTTGTACCCTTTAGCACGGTAGCTTCCATTCAAAACACGACGGTACCGCGGTCCTTAAACCGGTTTCAACAGCTAAATGCTGTAAAGATCAGCGGGGTGGCCGTACGTCCTCTGGACGAGGCACTACGCTTTCTGGAAGATGAGGCGGCCAAAATTCTTCCCAAAGGGTATGTTCTCGACTACACGGGCGAATCCCGCCAGCTTCGCGCGGAAGGCAATAAGTTTCTGCCCGCCTTTGCACTGGCCGTGGTGCTCATTTTTCTGGTGCTGGCGGCCCAGTTCAACAGCTTTAAGGATCCCTTTGTTATTTTGGCCGGATCCGTACCGTTGGCAATGTTCGGTGCGTTGATCTTTACCTTCCTTAAAATGCCGGACCCCAATGTCCCGTTTTGGACACAGGGCTGGACCACAACCTTGAATATTTATTCCCAGGTGGGGCTGGTCACCCTGGTGGGGTTGGTCTCCAAAAACGGCATTCTCATCGTCGAATTTGCCAACAAGCTTCAGGCCAAGGGGCTTTCCAAACGCGAGGCGGTTTTTGAAGCGGCTCTGACTCGGCTTCGGCCCATTATGATGACCACCGGGGCTACGATTGCCGGTCACTTTCCCTTGACGCTCGTTACCGGCGCGGGCGCTGCCGCCAGAAACTCCATCGGCCTGGTGCTCGTGGGCGGCATGGCCATCGGCACCTTCTTTACCTTATTTGTGATTCCATCGATTTACATGTTGATCGCAAGAGATCATTCCAAAGAACCGCTCAAAAATACGCCGGCTTCGGAAGCAACAACGGAGACGGCCGTTGCTTCCCGCTGATGCAAGTAGCGCGGCGAATGTTTTCAGAACGATTCAACTGGGAGGATTCCCCCACCCTCTTTGGCAAGCTGCTTGCGGAAAAACGCGCCAGCGGCAAACCGATAATGGATCTGACCGAATCCAACCCCACACGGGTGGGATTTCACTTTGAGGCGGATGCCATTTTGTCCGCCCTATCCCGTCCCGAATCCTTGCGCTATGATTCCGATCCGCGAGGAACGCCCTGCGCCCGGCAGGCCGTGACGGAATATTATAAACCCTTGGGACAACGCATCGACCCGGATGCCGTCCTGTTGACGGCCGGCACCAGCGAAGCATACGGATTTTTGTTTAAGCTTCTTTCAAATCCCGGCGATGAGATTCTCGTCCCCGCACCGGGATACCCCCTGTTGTCTTATCTGGCCAGATTTGAGGGGCTCTACTGCCATTCCTATCCGCTTCGCTATGCGGATGACAGCGGGTGGTCAATCGATGTCGAGGTTCTCAGCGCACTCATCACGCCCCAAAGCCGCGCCATTATCATTGTCAATCCCAACAACCCGACCGGTTCCTACATAAAAACAGATGAACTGGCGCAAATCGATTCCCTTTGTCGCCGGCACAATATGGCTCTGATCGTGGATGAAGTGTTCTCGGATTTTGAGGCGGTTTCGGTGCCCGGCAGAGAAAAAACGGTGGTAACCAAAACCAACGCGCTCACCTTTGTGCTCAACGGCATTTCAAAGACACTGGGCCTGCCGCAGATGAAGCTGGCCTGGATCATTGTCGGCGGCGATCCACATTTGGCAAATCTTGCCATCGACCGCCTGGAGGCACTGCTTGATTTTTACCTCTCCGTGTCCACGCCGGTTCAACACGGGTTAAAGCGGCTACTGGCGGGCCGATTCGCGATTCAACAACAGATCAATGCCCGAATCATCGAAAACAGCCGGTTTCTGAAAAACCAAACCGATCAAACTCGAAACTGCCGAATGCTGATACGGGAGGGCGGATGGTATGGCATTATGGAGATTCGTGACGGCGTATTGGATGACGCCCGCGCCCTGTTGATGCTCGAAAAGGAGGATACGCTGATTCATCCCGGGTTTTTTTATGATTTTTCTCGGGACGGGATGGTGGTGCTGAGCCTGTTGCCGGAACCCGCGAATTTTTCTCAAGGTGTTGGCCGACTGCTGAATCGTTTTGCAATGTCAAAAGGGTAGCGCGGGCACAGCCGAATTTGATCCGGCTGTGCCGTCACAGCGGTGTTTTTTATCGTAAGGCTGAGCGCGGCGCCTTTCCGGCAAGCGGATTGTAAAGCTTCATAATGGCGAATTTCATCACGTCCAATGTTTTGGTATCAGCAATGATGTCAAGCAGCTTATCACTGGCCTCAGCCGGAAGTACACAAGCATTGTTCGCGTCGAATGCAAGATCTGTAAAGCCTTTAACCAGTTTTTTCTGTTCCTTGGCGTTCATTTCGACCGTTACCGCTTTTTTCCCGTCAATTTCAACCACCTTATCCGCAAGGCCGGCAGCAGTTATTTTTCCGAGTTTTTCATCATCCAGAAACACATTAATGTAAAAATCTGCCATGTTATTCTCTCTCCTTTGTTTAATCAGATCACGTATTAGGTTTCATATTGAAACGGGTAACGAAATTTAAAAGATGAATCATAGAATTTTGAACTATTAATGGAACTGAAAGGATAGATCAAGACCAATTGCACTGGTTTTTGAGGTTTAACACAGGCAACAATCATTTAAGGGGGTTTTTCCGGTCAAGAAGCAGATAGCGGCCGTAAAAATAGCTTTCCCGCGTCAAGAACCGCCATCTGCTTTCAAAGCCCTTGAATCGGCTTGTCGGTGTCGGTGACGGATAGGCTTCAATCCCAAGGTCGTGGGCAAAGGTGATCGCCCGCCGCATGTGCAGCGGGTCACTGACGATCAGAACCGTCTCAAGGCCGTTGGCCTGAAGAATCGGCTTTGCTTCCAGCAGGTTCTGAAGGGTCGAATGGGACCGGACCTCCAGCAGCATGTCGTTTTCCGGAACCCCTTGTTTCAGGCAGTAATTCCGCGCCGCTTCCGATTCAGCAAGCGTGTCGCCCGACCCGACGCCTCCCGTCAGTACCAGTTTTTTTACTTTTTTGTCATGATAGAGGTTGATTGCATGGCGAATGCGCTGCTCGAATACCGGCGTTGGCACTGATCTGGCCACCGCAGCGCCGAGAACGATCGCTGCATCGGCGTTGATGTCGGACACCCGATACGAATACAACGCAACGCTGCCCATAAGAAAGGCCGCCCAGCCGATTGGAAACGCACAAATGGCAAGGATAACATATAATAAGGTCTTTAAACGCTTTAGCTTGGATTGTGTGTCCATACGCGAACACCATATCTGATTTGAGCAGGGGATACAACCCTCGAAACCTTCACCTTTTGAGGCAATCGCGGTTCTCTTCGCAGGCAGTTACCCAGCCCGTGCGGGTTTGCAGCCCCCTGCTTGACAATCTTGCATTAAGACTGAAAGTTAAGGGTAATAGGTAGCTCCGGTTCCCCTTCATGGCAAAGGTCCTTCAACCAAAAGGAGGATAAGAAGATGAAATCAACACTCCAAAGCAAGTATAAAGTCATCATAGACCTGGCGAAACTAAACGAACTCAATTCGGAAGGCTGCGCTGCCTGCGGCCGAAAATTCGAATTGGGTGAAACGGCGGTGGTGGCCTGCGGAACCTGGGAAGGCGGCCCCAAATTTATTCATGAAAACGAAGCCGTATTGGACTCCCAGACCGGCGGCTATGTCGAGCGGCGATGCGTGGCAAAACCGATCGGTTAATTATTCATCAAAGGTGAGATCCTCCGGCCACGGGCGCACATGACCGTCGGCCGGTCCCTTTTTACACGCATTGATGATGACGCGGCTATCGTAAAACACCATATCCCGGCTCGGATCCACGTTGTTGAAAATCTTCCATAGCATCAGACTGCCGTCCGAAAGGTCGATATCCGCGTCGAAAAAGATTAGCACATTGAAAGGGGTAAGCGCTTGCGTCGTGGCCAATTTATCGCTGATCTCCCGGCCGCTTTGGGTTTCGCCTTTTTCCACCGACAGGGCCAACAGGCGATTAACGGTCCGGTTCGTCTCGGGTTTCTCTGAAAAAAGAAAACGGCAATTTCGCACCTCCGCAACCAACCGCTGAACGGCCGAAGCATTCAAGGGGGGTTGCGGCGGGGCCGGCAGGGGAAGGGGGTGCCGATCGGGCTCTCCCGGAAAGCGTGTCGTGAGGTCAATGCCGATTTTGGCGCCGAAATTGGCCGCGGATGCGCTATGATCCAGTACGTCCAGCACGCCCTTGGTTTGAATGATATCCGATGACAGATCCAGCCGGGTCAGCAAGAGATCGATCAACGTGCTGCGATCCCGCGGGGATACATCCCGATCCACGACGGTAATGGTTTTACAGAAACTCATCTGCCCCTGGCCCCAAAGTCCGCTGACCAGTTTATGCGCATGGCCGGCATATTCCTTGTCGAGAGATACTACCACACTGTTATGAAAGACCCCTTCCCAGGGAAGCCAATAGTCTTCGACCTCCGGCATGACGGTTTGAAGCAGCGGCAGGCACAACCGTTCGGTGGCTTCCGCCAGATAGCAGTCTTCCATGGGCGGGCGGCCCACCAGCGTGGCATTGTAGATCGGATTGTTGCGATGGGTGATCGCCGTGACATGAAACACGGGGTAATGATCCGCCAGAGAATAATAGCCGGTATGATCGCCGAAAGGACCCTCCCATCGCAATTCGTTCGGATCCACATACCCTTCCAGTATAAATTCAGCTTCCGCCGGCACGTTAAGGTCGTTGGTGAGGCATCGGGTCATGATCACCGGCTTTTGACGAATAAAGCCGGCCAGCAGGATTTCATCAATGCCTCTGGGCATGGGTGCCGTGGCTGCGTATATGGTCGCGGGGTCCGCGCCAATGGCGACAGATACGGGCATTCTTTTTCCGGCGCGCCGATATTCGTTGAAATAATGAGAGCCGTCCTTGTGAATGTGCCAGTGCATGCCGGTGGTGGTTTTGTCGAACACCTGCATGCGGTACATGCCCAGGTTCTGCCGGCCGGTTTCCAGGCTGCGGGTAAACACCAGAGGCAGGGTGATAAAGGGACCGGCATCTTTTGGCCAGCAGTGAAGCACGGGCAATTTGGACAAATCAATCTGCTCGCCGGTTAAGACCACTTCCCGGCACGGCGGGGTTTTTCCTTTAAAGGTGCGGGGGAAAAACCGGGTCAAACCAATCGCCAGGGGCAGCATGCCCAGCGCCGCTTTAAGGGTCTTTGGCGGATTCATGTTAATATAGGCGCGAACCCGTTCCGCAAGGTCATCCAGATGCTCGACCCCCAAGGCCATGCAAATGCGTTTGGGACTGCCGAAGATGTTCGTAGCAACCGGAAAGGCCGAGTTTTGAACATTTTCAAATAATAGGGCCGCGCCGCCATGCGGGCTTTTGGATTCCCGGTCCGTCAATTTGCTGATCTCAAGATATGAAGAGACCACCTGTCGAATGTGCTTCAGCTCGCCGGCACGTTCAAGCCGGTTGAGAAATTCCCTTAAGTTTTTATACAAGAGGCGTATGTCTCCCTATCAAAGATTTAAAAAAAGGCGGCGACGCGGCAGTTATTTAATGAGCTCATCCAGCAACACCCCGATAAACAGGGTAACGGAAATCACGGCGTTCATATGGAAAAAGGCGATGTTGACCCGGCTAAGATCATGGGGTTTCACCATTCGATGCTCCGCGATCATCAACCCGCCGATGATGCCAACGGCCCCGAGATAAACGCCTCCCATGTCAAACGCGAAATAAACGAAAAGGAAAAACACAAATGAAACCACATGCAGGCATCCGGCAATGGCAAGCGCGCTTGGCACGTTGAACCGGGCCGGAATGGAATGGAGACCCGTCTGTCGATCGAAATCTACGTCCTGACAGGCGTATAAAATATCAAATCCGGCAATATAGGCCATCAAGGCCACCGAGAGAAGCGTGATGGCGGGGGAAAACGCGCCGGTAAGGGCGATCCAGGCACCCAGCGGCGCCAGCGCGATAACCGCGCCTAAGTAGAGATGGCACAAAAAGGTGAATCGCTTGGCATAGGAATATAAGAACATCAACAATAAAATCGGAACCGAAAGATAAAAACACAGAGGGCCGAGCATGGCTGCGGATAAAATAAAAAGCCCCGAAGACAGCATCACAAACCCCATCGCGGCATGTCGGGTCAGGCGGCCGGAAGGGATTTCTCTGGCGGCGGTTCTCGGGTTTTTGGCATCCAAATGGGCATCGGCGATGCGGTTAAATCCCATAGCGGCTGAGCGCGCGCCGACCATGGCGCCCAGAAGCCAAAGCATCTGCCAAAGGGTGAGCGGGTGCGTTCGTTGCGCCAGGACCACGGCGCAGAGCGCAAAGGGAAGGGCAAAGACGGTGTGTGAAAACTTGATCATTCGACCGTAGGTAAGCACCCGTGTCCACGCAGTTTCACATGAATGTAAGCTATTGATCTCTGTACCGGACTTCATTTTTCTCCTTCGGCGCCGCTCATATCGAGCCCTGAAATCACAAATCCGCACGCCGGGCATTTGCCGTTTTGAATTCGATTCTTTCGAACCACAAAGCCGACCCGGTCGATCAGGTTTTTGCCGCACGCGGGGCAGGCCGTGTTGTCTCCGCCCTCTGTGGGCGCGTTTCCCATATAGACATATTTAAGTCCCGCTTCAAGCCCGATTTTTCGAGCCCGTTTCACAGACCCGTCAGAATGCCGTCGCGATTTTCTCGACCCCGCAGAGGCCCCTTTGTCCGGGTTTTATTCGGCAGCGGTGATGAGCAGAGATTGCATTTAACACGCGAGGCCTCTATGCGGCGCTCATAAAGGTAGGCTTCTATACCCGATTCTCCTCTTTTTTGAAACGGACCGCGTCGGTGCTAGATGATGGCACTTTCGGGACCCTGGTTTGCAGTGCAGGGAACACTTAACGGACGGGTTCTAAACCGGGGGGTGGGCGTGATGACCATGCCGGTAAAATTGCCGAAGGGGCAGTGATGCAACCAAAAGGATTCTTCAAGGCATCGGGCGATATTTTCGGAGCCGATGGGAATGTTGCACAGTGATCGCCAGGCGACCGGTACTTTTCCCAGTATTTCGTGCACGGTTTCTTTCAGCTCGCGAAGGCTGACAGGGTTCGCCTTGTCCATAAAGGATTCTTCGTGCGCCTTTTTCAATTGTCGTTGGGTTTTTTTGATGGCGTGCCGGCTCATGATACCTATAAACACACGGTCCTTGGCCACCCGGCATGCCTCTGCGATGGCCATTTTTGGATAATCAACAAATTCAAGCGATTTTACAATCAAGACATAATGAAAGGCGTTATCTTCAAACGGAAGATCTTCCGCTACGCCGCGATGCAGATCAACGCGGTTACCCAGCACGGCCTTCGCCGCATCCAGCATATACGGGGATGGATCGATACCGGTTAGAGACAGGCCCGAATCCCTTAACCCGAGAAGACTGCCGCCTGCGCCGCAACCGATATCCAGCAAGCGTCTACCCGGCAAAGGCTTGAGAAGTCCCATCATCAGCCGGGTTTCCCGTTGAAGGGCCGCTTGATTGACCGGAAAATCCGCCCATGTTTTGTAAACCTTGACATCATTGAAAGTGAATATATGCCCCATAAAAGGCAATTTATATAAATAAAGCGGGTTTTTCAAGGGTAAACCCGCTGAAACGACACGTATCCAATCGGTCTGAGGCCGCCTGACTGGAATGCGGCCTTTTCCCCCTTCAGTCCTGAGCCGTTTTTCCCGTCAGTTTAATTTTAAATAACCGGCAGGCGTTTTCATGAAGCGTATTCGCCATGGCCTCGGGAGCTTCCCCTCGTACCTCAGCGAGTTTAAGCACCACGGATCGCACAAAGGCGGGTTCGTTGCGATGGTGGTGATTTCTCTCAGGCGTCGGTGTTAACCAGGGCGCATCGGTTTCGGCCAGCAGGCGCGTCGCCGGAATGAGCGGAACCAGCTTTCTGAGCTCGGCGCCGCGTTTTGCCATGGTGACAATACCGGTTACACCAATGGAGAGACCCAATTCCAGATAGGCTTCCAGTTCCGCACGATTGCCGCTGAAGCAGTGAATGACCCCCTTGAGATCGGGGGAAGCGTGTTGTTTTAAAAGCGCCAGCAAGCGGCCCTTTGTGTCTCTTTCGTGGAAAATGACGGGCAGAGCAGAATCTGCGGCCGCCTTAAGTTGCTGAATGAACCCGGTCTCCTGATCCGGAATCGAAGAATACATGCGGTTGAAATCAAGGCCGATTTCCCCCCATGCACGTACTTTGGAATGGCTGGCGAGCCGTTGAAGCGAGGCAAGCGCTTTTTCCGTGCATTGGCTCGCATGGTGCGGATGAATACCGACGGCGGCAAAACAAATGGCGAATTTTTCGCACAGAGCGATTGCCTGTCGGCATGTGTTTTCGTCCACCCCGGCAATCATCAAGCCTGTGCCGCCCGAGGCTCTAAATCGATCTATCACCACGTCTAAGTCCTTTTTAAAAACGGGATCATCCAGATGGCAGTGGCTGTCAAAAATCTTCATAAAAAAAGGCGTTCCTTTTTGATGCAGTTAACTTAAGTGATTTTCAGTAAATCGGTATGCGGAAACAATTGTGGGTGATCCGTCCGAAATCACCGCATCACGATTCTTACCCGGAACCAAGCGGGCAAGTTGCGGTTTTTCGCTTGAATTAGCATATCGGAACATATAATACTATCATCTTAAAGAAAAAAGGTTTGATAGCGGCACGAGGCGAGTCATTATCTGTTTTATCGGTTAGTTATCAATCGTCGGCCGCATGTGTTTGCCATTGGTGTTTAACCGAATGAAACCTGCATTGCGCCAGCCGGTGGCCGCGGATAACGGTGTGCTTGCTATCACAAGCGGGATTGCTCTACTTTGAACATTTAATGAGGGGGCTATGTTATGTTTACAATCGTAAAACGGGAAGAAATGGCCGGCGGGACGGTGATTCTCAATGAAATCGCCGCACCTTTAATTGCGAAAAAAGCCAAACCCGGCCAGTTCGTCATTCTAAAAGCCCATGAAACCGGCGAGCGAATTCCGTTGACCATGGCGGATACAAATCCGGAAAACGGCACCATCACCGTTATTTATATGGTGGTAGGAAAAGGCACCAGTGTTTTTAGAGACCTAAAAGAAGGCGATGCCTATCAGGACGTGATCGGTCCGTTGGGCAAAGCCACCCACCTTGAAAAAGTAGGAACGGTGGTCTGTGTCGGTGGCGGCACCGGCGTGGCAGTCATGCATCCGATTACCCGGGCATTAAAGCAGGTCGGCAATCATGTGATCGGCATCATCGGTGCCCGCACCAAGGACTTGCTGATACTGGAAGATCGCATGCGGGCGGCTTCTACCGAATTGCACATATGCACCGATGATGGATCATACGGGCACCACGGCTTTGTAACAGAGGTGTTGAAAAAAGTCCTTGAAAAGGAGGACGTGAAACTGGTGGTGGCCATCGGTCCGGTTCCCATGATGAAGTTCGTTTCCAAAATGACCAAGGAGTTCGGCGTCAAAACGATCGTAAGCCTTAATCCCATCATGGTGGATGGTACGGGCATGTGCGGCGGCTGCCGGGTATCCGTGGGAGGCGAAATGAAATTTGCATGCGTGGACGGGCCGGAGTTTGATGGGCATGCGGTTGATTTCGATGAATTGATGCTTCGGCTGCAGGCATACTGTGATGAGGAAAAGCAATGCTATAATGATTACTGCCGCTTGACCGGCGTGTGATTTGTCATGTGTGGATCTATTCTAAAGCCTTTTAAGCGCGTATCATTTAAAGAAGGGCATTGACTGCCAAGCAGTCCAGCCGCCCCGCTTCCGGTTTTGCCGGGTTAGGCGGGTACAACTTTTCGCTTTTCACAGTTGCAAGCGTTGGTTGGGTCGATAACGCCTCTTAGCTGTTTTCATCGGGACTTTTCAGGAGGAAATTATGTCGGAAGAATCGAAAAAAAAGGACAAGAAACCGCGTCAGGCCATGCCCGAACAGGCGCCTGAAATAAGGCGGCGTAATTTTGAAGAAGTGCCGTTGGGGTATACTCCGGAGTTGGCGATCACGGAAGCCGATCGCTGTTTGCAGTGCAAAAACCCGGGGTGCGTTAAAGGATGTCCGGTCGGAGTAGATATTCCCGGCTTTATCAAGCTCATTTGTGAAAAGAAATACACGGAAGCCATTCGGCATATATGGACACAGAATGCGCTTCCCGCCGTTTGCGGGCGAGTCTGCCCCCAGGAAATTCAGTGCGAGGGAGAATGTATTCTGGCGAAAAAGGGAGCGCCGGTCGCCATCGGGAACCTGGAACGCTTTGCCGCCGATTATGAACGCCTCCATGGGACGGGCGCCTTACCGCCGGTCCAGGCGCCCACCGGCAAGAAAGTGGCGGTTGTCGGTTCAGGTCCCTCCGGTTTGACGGTTGCCGGGGATTTGATTCAAAAAGGCCACGCCGTGACGGTTCTGGAAGCGTTTCACAAACCGGGTGGCGTACTTGTGTACGGAATTCCGGAATTTCGCTTGCCCAAGGCGATCGTGGCTCAGGAAGTTAACTTTCTTGAAAGATTGGGCGTTAAGGTGGAATGCAACGCTGTGGTTGGCCGGACTGTGAGTTTGGACGAGTTGTTTGACGAGGGGTATGACGCGATTTACATCGGAGTGGGTGCGGGGTTGCCGCGATTCATGAATATTCCCGGCGAGAACCTGGTGGGAATACTGTCTGCCAACGAATACCTGACCCGTGCGAATCTGATGAAGGCTTATCGGTTTCCAGAATATGATACCCCGATTCCCCGGGGCAAAGATGTGGTCGTCCTCGGCGCCGGAAACGTGGCCATGGATTCAGCTCGAACAGCGATGCGTTTAGGGGCGAACCGCGTACGGATTGTTTATCGCCGGTCCCGGGACGAAATGCCGGCGCGGACCGCTGAAATTCACCATGCGGAGGAAGAAGGCATTGAATTTTTCTTGTTGACCAACCCAGTGCGCTATATCGGTAACGAAAAGGGACGGCTGACCGGAATGGAATGTATTCAAATGGAATTGGGCGAGCCGGATGATTCGGGCCGACGGCGCCCCATTCCCAAAAAAGGCTCCGAGTTTAAAATGGAATGCGATCTGGTCATCGTGGCGGTCGGTTCCGGTGCGAATCCGCTACTGACAACGTCCACGCCGGAGCTGGGATTGAATAAACGGGGATATATTATTGCAGATCCTGAAACCGGTAAAACCACCAAAAAAGGCGTTTGGGCCGGTGGAGACATTGTTACCGGCGCCGCAACGGTTATCCTTGCCATGGGGGCAGGCAGGAAGGCCGCCAACTCGATTCATAAATACCTCACCATGGGGTGGTAACCGCGGCCGCTTATCGTTGAGAAGACATCAAGAGAAAGCCGGCCGGCCGCTTGGGTTGCGCCGGCTTTTTTTGAGCACAAACCCGAAAGGGACGGCCGATGGAAAAAATAAGCGTTTTTGTCAATGAGCTATGCATGGAGATCCCTTGCGGGCAAAGCGCAGGCGCGCTGCGTAATTCCGTGAAGCCCATGGCGGACGTACTGATTCTTAACGGAGCGCCCTGCGCACCGGAAACCATACTCCAGGCAGGTGATCACGTCGTATTGATTCAGCGGGGAGAAATTCCGTCGCGGGAGGACCTTGAATCCCTGATGGTGGCGCGGCATACGCCCGGGGTTCACGACGTGATGAAAAGGGCGGTCGTCGGCATCGCGGGCCTTGGCGGACTCGGCTCTCATGTAGCTGTCAGCCTTGCCCGCATGGGGGTGGGGACCCTGATCATGGCTGATTTTGATGTGGTCGAGCCGAGCAATCTCAATCGCCAGCAGTATTTCGTCGAACATATCGGTTGCTATAAAACCGATGCCATGGTGACGATACTGGAAAAGATAAACCCCTATCTAAAGGTAATCCCGCATCGGGTGCTTCTGAATAGGGAAAATATCCCCGTTATTTTTCAATCCGCCCGTATCGTAATCGAGTGCTTTGACCGGGCGGAGCAAAAAGTATTGCTCATTGAGACCGTATCGGAACGCTTGCCCGATGCGTTGATTATTACCGCCTCCGGGCTTGCCGGCTATGGGGACAATAACAGTATTCAAACGAGAAAACTTGCCGATTCGGTTTATGTGGTGGGCGATCTCGTCAGCGCAGCCGCGCCCGGCAGGGGTTTGATGGCGCCGCGGGTCAGTATTACCGCCGGGCAACAAGCGAACCTGGCTGTCAGCCTGCTGATGGACGTGGAGAAAGCCGTGCTATGATTTTCTGTCGCCCATTTGAGAAAGAGCGGCAGCCCAAATTCCGGGGGTGTATTCGCTCGCTGATTGGCGACACCGGGGCACAACAAAAGGGAGGGCGGTTTTACCTTCACTACGGAAAACCGCCCCCGGCGTCAATCTTGTCAAGGCTGTGCCTTAAACTGCTTCTTTCAACTTTTTACCCGGTTTGAATTTGATAACATTGGCAGCCTTGATCTTGATTTCTTCACCGGTTTGAGGATTGCGGCCGACTCGCGCTTTGCGGCGGACTTTGAGGAAGGTGCCGAATCCCACTAGCGTAACCTTGCCGTCTTTTTTCTTCAATGCCTTGGTGACATTGCCGACAAACGAATCTAGCGCCGCCGCAGCCGCCACTTTAGAGATACCAGCGTCTTCTGCCATCTTTTCGACTAATTCCGCTTTGGTCATTTACCCCTCCTACGCTTAAGGTTTGTGTTGAAAAAAGATCCACTCACCTCTTTTTGGTCTGATTACAAGAAGATATGTGCATTGTCAATAATTAAATGTCGAAATGGTAAGGCTTTACGCTAATATCAATTCAGGAATCCTGATATCCCGGCTGTTTCCAAAAAGAATAATTTTAAATATAGCGTGATCTGTAGGGTTATAATTTTTTTTTTATATTTTGCAAGTCTTTTTTAAAGAAGGGGTTAAATTTTAAAGGTTTTTAATAAATAATGAAAGTATGGCACAATATGTTGTTGTTTTTTCCATCTTGACACACAAGCCAAGTTCATCTATATCCCCATAACAGAATCATCAACAAATGGGAATGGGGGTTTTCCCGAACCTTACGATCAGGTTGCGCCCTCTTTTGGGTGCCATATCACAAGAACATTATTTTTTTATGGGGCTAATGGAATCTTCGGGTCAGGAACAAATTCCCGCACGGCTCAAAGGCGTTGGGGATAGCTTGTGGGTAACCTTTGACCCCACGCAATCCCGGGACCGGCTGAAGGATGAGCTGAAGCGAATTTTTGAACGGTTGCGCCATCTGGCGGTTAATGCCAGGGTGATTCTCGATCCCGGAGAAGAGAACGGTCATGACGTATTGATAGGGGATCTGGCTGCGTATTTAAAAGAAAGTTTTGATGTAGGGATGGTGACGGCGCCGCCGAAGAAGCGAACTATTCAGGCCGAAAGCCATCGGAAAAAAGAGATGGATGATGCATGGCGCTACCGCCGCAGCGACGTGCTGATGATCTCCGGACGGGTCCGCTCGGGCCAGAAAATAGAGGCGAGAAAGCATCTGGTGCTGCTCGGCGATGTGAATCCCGGTGGGCAGGTGACAGCCGGCGGCGATATACTGATTATGGGACGCCTTTGTGGGAACGCGATAGCGGGTTATCCGGATAATGAAACCGCGATCGTCATGGCGCTTGATTTTCGACCGACCCAGGTTCAGATCGGCGGTTTTGTCGCAGCCGGTCTTCCGCCCAGATCGGAAAAAGGTGCGGAATTTGCCCATGTGGAAGAAGGCAGCATTCTGGTGGAAGATTACCTTAAGGTGGATCCCTACAGCAAATTGCCTTGGCCGGAGCTTCGATAGTGTCCATTCGGAAACGGTATGTATTATCTACAAAAATTACCCTATAAAACCGTGAGGTGAAAATTGGTCGGAAAAACTATTGTGATCACGTCAGGCAAAGGCGGCGTGGGAAAATCCACGGCTACGGCGAATATCGGCGCTGCCCTCGCAATGGATGGCAAGCGGGTTGCGGTTGTGGATATGGACATCGGGCTTCGAAATCTGGATGTCATTCTCGGGCTTGAGAACCGGATTGTCTTTACAGTAGTCGATGCCGTCAAGGGCCGATGCCAGATTAAACAGGCGGCCATCAAGGATCGAAGAATTGACAATCTTTTTCTGATTCCCGCCTCTCAAAGCGACAACAAGGATGTACTGAAGCCTGAGGAAATGGTTACATTTTGCAACCGAATGCGAAAGGAATTTGATTTTATTCTGATGGATTGCCCGGCCGGAATTGAAAGAGGGTTCGAGAATGCCGTTGCCGGCGCGGATGAGGCGGTGGTTGTCTGCACGCCGGAAGTCTCTTCCATTCGGGATGCAGATCGGGTGATCGGTTTGCTGTATGCCAGGCAAATCACGCCCAAACTCGTTATTAATCGGATTGTTCCGGAAATGGTGCAAAGAGGTGACATGCTCAGCCATGAAGATGTAATGGATGTGTTATCCATCGAATTACTGGGATTGATACCGATGGATGAGCAGGTCGTCATATCCACCAACACCGGGCAGCCGCTGGTTGCCAGAAGCGGGTGCAAGGCGGGGGAGGCCATGTGGCGTATTGCCATGCGACTCAACGGCCAGGCGGATCTTCCTATCGAAGTGCCCAGATACCGAAAGGGCTTCTGGGGAAGGTTCGGCCTGAAAATCGCGAGTAGGAATTAAGGAGGCGCTCCCATGCTCAATGGTTTTTTTGAAAAGATACTTGGCAAAAATAAAAGTAAGGATGTCGCCAAAAAGCGCCTCCAATTCGCACTTATCTATGACCAGATGGAAGTATCGGAGGACATATTGGACAGCCTTCAGCGGGACGTGGTTGCCGTTATTTCCCGTTATTTCGTGATTGACGAAGACGCGATCAAGCTGGATATTCAAAGAGAAAAGAACGTCTCGGCACTGATCGTGAACACACCGATCATTCGGGCCATGCGAAAGCAGCCCGGCTCGGCCTGATGTGGCCTATCGCAGGCCATGCTGAAAAGATGAAATATTCGCCGCGTTCCCAACAAGGTGTTGCCCCTGAAAGCCTGTTATTTTTCCGACCTGAAAGGCGCAAGGCAACGCCTTGTTGATTAGGTCAAAGGTTTCAGGCGGGCAGGCGAACAGCAGCTCATAGTCTTCTCCTCCCGCAATCATCATGGTTTGGGGAGACAACTCGTATTTTCGGCAAAAGGCCGTCATTTCATCTTCCACTCGAATATCCTTTACTTCGATTTCGATGCTGACGCCGGAAGCCGCCGCCAAGTGACGGGCATCTCCGGCAAGCCCGTCGCTGATGTCCATTACGCACATTACGCCATGATCCGCCAGCACGGCGGCCGCGTCAAACCGGGCGCGCGGCGCCTTGAACCGTTTAACCAGTTCGGGAAACCCGGCATCTTTGCGTTGCAATGCTTCCAGGCCGGCCCTGGCCAGTCCCAGCGCGCCAGTGATGTAGAGGCCGAATCCGGGGCGGGCCGTTGATCGAGTGGGGAAGATATCCTCGCGGCCTTCCCCGACGGCAAAGAGATCAAGGGCAAAGGCGTCGCCCCTTGAGATGTTGCCACCCCCCAGAGCACAATCGTATGCGCTGACCGCCCTGGCAATCCCGCGATAAACACCGACCACGGTTTCTTCCGATAAGCCTTCCGGCAAGCTCAGGTTGATAAAGAGTGCCGCCGGCTTCGCATAGGAAGCCGCCAAATCGCTCAAGGTTACGCTGACGGCTTTTTCGCCGACTTCCTCCGGTGTTTGCCAGTCGAAACGGAAATGAACACCCTCGCGGTGCGTGTCCGTCGTAACGACCGGATGCCGCAATGTATCAAGCAGGCAGGCATCATCTCCGGGCGGCACACGCACAGCCGTATGATGCCGATTCAAGCCGATTTCACTGCCGGTCAATCGGGCGATCAACCCAAATTCGTCCCGCCATGGCAGCGCAAGCACCGGTCTCGGGACACAAGTCAACCCCTGCCCCATTTTTAGGATAAGGGCCTCATGGGTTGGGGGTTTCGGCAAGGAGGGCAAATACAACGTAACACCGGCGGCTCCGTTTTCGATATATAGACAGGCCTCGCAGGCGTCCGGTCCGGTTACCACCGATAGGGGAAGCGGAATGCCGGATGCGCAGATCTTCAGTTGGGATAGGATGGCGGCCGTATCCTTTTTTCCCTTTCGCGATATTACCGGAGTGCTCACTGACAGAAAATCAAGGCTGTGCAGAATACTGCTATCCGGCAAGTGATGCAACGGTGCACTCATACCGAGAAGGGCGTGCTCACCGATGATTATTCTTACCGTTTCGATCGTTTCCGTCGATTCCGCCAAATGGACGCCGTCGGCATCGATGGCTCTGGCGAGAACCGGATCATTGTCAACGAGAAGCAAAACGCCGTTGGCGAGGCAGAGATTGCGAATCGTCAGCAGTTCCTTAAAATGGGAGAGTGAAAAGGCGCCAGTTGCAACACGAAGCATGGTGGCGCCGGCGCGCAACGCGGCTTTTGCTTGTGCTTCGGCACATAGCCCGGCATGCCCAAACCCGATGATGCAGCAAAATCGCAGCCCTTTTGTCAGCATGGTCGGCAACACGATCAGCCTCCGAACCGGTTCACCCAGGAAAGAAAGGTAGTCACTTTTCCCTTCCCGTAAGGCGTGAGTGTCCTTACGATTTCTTCCACGGATTTTTTGTTGGCCGTCTCATTTGCGGATTTGGAAAAAAATTTATCCGCATAGCAGATGATCTCTTCTTCCAGGGAAACCGGCCGCATATCCCGCTCCGGCAGTGGAAGCTGATGCCAGCGAATTTCCTCGGCGCTGATGCCCACCCCCACATGCCGTTCGCAAACCCGTGCGTGCTCAAAAAGCCCTATTTTTTCCAACAACTGTCTTCCGAAATAGCCGTGGCAGATATAGGGATGATTCCCAAAGCAGCCGATATCCGGTGCTCGGGTCATAAAGATGCCGATATCGTGCAGCAAGGCGGCCTCTTCTATCAACGTGCGGTTCAGAGCGACCCCCGAGAGTCGATTCGCAACGCTCAGGGCTTTTGCCGCAACGCTTTGACCGTGGGCAAGGAGAATGCCAAAACTTTTGGATTCGGGCGGATAATACGCTTTAATAATCTCAATGGGGTCCACCATGCTACCCCCGGCTCTTACCGGAGAGAAGCACGCCTTCAATAAACGGGTCTATATCCCCATCCAATACGGCGCTCACATTACCGATATCCAATCCGATGCGATGATCCTTGGCCATCTGGTACGGGTGCAGGACATAGGAACGAATTTGACTTCCCCATGCAATGTCGTCTTTACTGTCATGAAGCGCCTGAAGTTTATCGTCCTGCTTTTGTTTTTCGTGCTGGTAGAGCCTTGCCTTCAGCACCTTCATGGCAAGATCGCGGTTGCGGTGTTGGGATTTTTCCTGCTGGCATTGAACAACGATTCCCGTCGGCAGATGCGTAATGCGAACCGCACTGCTTGTTTTATTCACATGCTGCCCGCCGGCTCCGGAGGCGCGAAACACATCAATGCGCAGATCCTTTTCGTTGACATCTATTTCGATTTCATTGTCCAACTCGGGAAATACGAAAACCGATGCAAAGGAGGTATGGCGTTTGCCGTTGGCATTATAAGGGGAAATGCGGACCAGCCGGTGAACCCCGATTTCACTTTTTAAGTAGCCATACGCATAATCACCGCCGGCTGTAAACGTGGCGCTTTTAATGCCGGCCTCGTCTCCGGGTTGCAGATCAATTAATTCGGTTTTATATCCTTTTCGCTCCGCCCATCTTAGATACATTCGAAACAGCATCTCCGCCCAGTCCTGGGCTTCGGTGCCGCCGGCCCCGGCGTTGATGGAAATAATGGCATTATTAAAATCCGTCTCACCGGTGAGCATCAGGCTCAGTGAAAACTTTTTTACGCTTTGTTCCAGTTCAAGGAGTTGCTGAGTCACTTCGGCAAGGGTATCGTCATCCGATTCCTCGACAGCCATTTCATGAAGCAACCGGCAGTCTTCCAGATTGTTTTTCAGCTTGTAAAAAGCGCCCACCTTATTGGTAAGCACGGTTCTTTCCTTTAATATGGATTTACTCTGCTCGGGGCTGTCCCAGAAACCGTCACGGGATATCAGGTGCTCGATTTCTTTTAAGCGGTTTTCTTTGCCCGGCAGGTCAAAGATAACCTCGAATCTGTTGAATGGCCGCTTCAAGTTCCTTGATCGTCTGTTTGGTTTCGTATGACATAAAAAGCCTCCTTTTTCTGATGATTCGTCTGTTAGGTTCGTTGAATCAGGGCGATCGGTTCGGCGCCGTTAATGATGCGCTCGCTTTTTTGGGGGTACCATCCCACTGAAAACGAGTATGATCGTTGTTGCCAAGCATATCAAGGCGAAACTATCCCCCCATCGGGTATAGGGACTTGTTTTGGTCAGCATGGGAACGGGCTGCGTCATGGCGGCATCTTTAAATAAGCCCGTGGTGCCGAGAATGCGACCAACCGGGTCAATAAAACCGCTGATTCCCGTGTTGGCGGCGCGAATAACGGTGCGCCGGTTTTCAACGGCGCGAAAAACCGCCATAGAAAAGAGCTGATAGGGGGCGCTTGAGGTGCCATACCAGGCGTCATTGGTGATATTGACGATGCAATTCGCGCCGTTTTGTACCAATTTTCTGGAAAGACCTGGAAAGATCATCTCATAGCAAATCTGAATACCCAGCCGGTAATCCTTCGTTTGAAGTGTTTTACCTTTGACCCCGGGCTCAAAATCACCCACGGCCTCAACAATTTTACCGATAAACGGCATCCACCTTTTTAAAGGAACATATTCCCCGAACGGCACCAGTTGCGCTTTATCATAATGGTCCGCGATGTCACCGTCCGAAGTCACCAGATATGCCCGGTTTCGATAACTGACCACACCCCCATTGTTTTCAAAAGCGGGGCTGCCGATAAGATGATCACAGCCCATTGCACGAATAGCTTGAATCAACCCCGGCGAATAATCGCTTTCCGCCATAAAATAGAAGGGAGTGGCGGTTTCAGGCCAGATGATTAGTACCGGGTTCCTTTGCGCGGTGAATCTGGAAAGCGAAATGTATTTTTCAAGCGTATGCAGCCGGAAAGCCGGATCCCATTTGCTTGCCTGATCGATGTTTCCCTGAATTACAGCGAATTCCGGAGCCGGGGCGGCACTAATCCGTTGATCCACATCTGCAATCCTTTTTTCGCCGTATCCCCAGGACAGAAAAAGCAAGATGAAAAAAAAGACACCGACCCATGCGGCATGCTTGAATTGAATGCGTTTCCCCTGCCAATGACCGCTGCGTGCAGCCTGATAGACTAGAAACAGGGCGGTGTTTCCAACGGCCACCAGAAACGATACCCCGTACACGCCAAACATATCGGAGATCTGAATAATAGGCAACACCTGATACTGGGAGTATCCGAGCATCTCCCAGGGAAATCCGGAGAGAAAAACCGCTCTGATATATTCAAACCCGACCCAGCCCACCGGACCGAAAACGCCGAGGATAACCGGGTGCCTGCAACCCCTGCTGATGAATACGGCAAACCCGGCCGTATATAATGCCAGATAAAAGGCAAATAAAAAAAGAACGGGCAGGCAAACCAACCAGTGCAGTTGCCCAAAGGTTCTCATCGTATCGGCCAGCCAGTAAACAAGTGTGAGATAATGGGTACAGCCTGCGATCAAGCCAAGGCCGAAACTTTGTCGGGCGGACTTATCCTTAACGGCGGCCAAAAGCGGCACCAACGCCCCCCATGCCAGCCAGGATACTCCGGCTTTTGGAAAAGCGGCTGTCAGCGCAAGTCCACTAACAACAGCCCAGAAGATGGCATGGTTTTCAAATCGAATAAATTTCAATGTGTTAATTGGTTCTCCAGGATTTCAGCGCGCCTATCCATCCCGCTGACAGGAAATCACTTTGAGTTTTTTAAATTCAAACAGCAGGGTAGCCTTAGCACGTTCTGAAAATATGTCAACCGGATTTTTTTATTCAACTTCTTGGTATTATAAAGGATTCTTTTCTGGCAAGGTCGTGGGGCGGGTGTAAAAACAACTCAACCAAAAACAGGGCAGGCCTGCAAGTAAAAACGATACCCTTGCAAAAGGCCCTCACAATGGGTAAATTTTCATTCAAGCACTTGCCGTAACGGCCTTTTTCCGGTTATCCCTTGAACAAAATGGCCTTTATTTCAACACAACTGCCCTTGGGCAGATTGCCAACTTCGACAGCGGCTCGAGCCGGGTAGGGCGCCGTAAAAAATTCGGAATAGATTTCATTGAACTTGGAAAAATTCCCCAGGTTGCTTAAAAAAACGTCTACAGAGACAAGCTGGTTCATTTGGCATCCGGCAGCCAAAACTATCTGCCGAAGGTTTTCAAGCGTTTGTTTGGCTTGCAGCTCAAAGTCCGGGCTGATCAGTTTGCCGGTAGCCGGGTCGAGACCGATCTGGCCGCTTATAAATACGAAATCACCCGCGGCGATAGCCTGTGAATAGGGTCCGATGGCCGCCGGGGCTTTGCTTGTGCTGATTGCTTCCCGTTTCATGAATATGTCCTCCTCCTGTTCCGCAACGACGGGGGTCACCATAATCAGGCCAAATCCAAGCTTGGTTCAGCGCTGTATCTCTATTGACACAAAGGCGGGAAGAAAACAAAGGGTTTCGAAAAAAACTACCATTTTGGATAATCAGAACCCGAATAGCCCGAAAGGAGGCGGTGTCGTTTGGAACAAGACCGAAAAAAATGGAATGAAAAATATGCGGTGGGCCAATATCCGAGCGCCCCGTCCGCCATTGTCAAGGACTTTTATTCAACGGGCCCCGTGGGCCGCGCCCTGGATATTGCCGCCGGCAAGGGCCGCAACAGCCTGTTTTTGGCTGAGCGGGGATTTCAGGTGGAGGCGTTGGATATTTCAGAGCGGGCATTGCTCGGCCTTGAAACATACCGGAATGTGACGCCACGCCGTGTTGATTTTGATGATTTTGATATTCCGGAGAACCAATACAGCCTTGTTTTAAATGTCCGTTTTCTGCATCGCCGGCTATTCCCCCAGATTATGGAAAGCCTTGTCCCGGGCGGCGTTCTGATTTTTGAAACATATTTGATGGACGAGGATGCCGCTCGCGACCACGAACACCGCAGGGAGCACATGCTTCGCCCGAATGAATTGCTGCGGGCGTTTTTGCCGCTGAGGATTATTTACTACCGGGAAACCCTTTCCGGGAATGGGGAAGAAGATCGCGCTATCGCATCCCTTGTTGCGATAAAAAAATAACCCCGAAAATCCCGCAGGAAGCCGAGATAAAGCGATTGCGGGAAAAAAAACCGGGAAGCACCCCAACGGGGAATCCTTCCCGGCATTCTTGGTTGGTAAGACCAACCGTTTTGATGCATGACATCAATCCGCGCCGTATTTGAAGGAGACGCTTACCCGCGCGCGATAGGCAACAACCTTTCCGGCCTCGATTTTTAAGTCCAGTTTGGAAATTTCGGCGATTCTCAACTCTCGAAGAGATTTTCCAGCGGTTTCCACGGCATTTTTAGCGGCATCTTCCCATGATGTGGCGCTGGTGCCAACCAATTCAATGACTTTATAGACGCTGCTGCTCATAAGTCCCTCCTTAAATTAATAAATGTTGGTGGTTATGCCCTATGTCCTTTTGAATAAGGCGGCTGATATGGCATAATGGGCCTTGTTCCCCTTGTAACAAGCAACAAGACGCCTTATTGCCGAAGTTATACCGGACAATGATTCATTTAGAATAAGCGCTTCAGATTTATTAAGTCAAGGTTCAATGGTCTAAACGCCCGGCGCTGTTGATTCCGCTTTGTTTTTTGAAAATTGGTCTTGACTTTTAATCATAATTTAATTATTTTTAATGGTAATTATTATCAAAAGTGTATAACTTATTGAAAAACTAAAATTTCTTAAGCACCATCCTAACCAATAGGCTTCTTTAATACGGGTTTTTCTGATATGACACCTATCAAATCGCAGTTATGAAAACTGCTGGTGGCGCAGGAACTAGGCCCCCCCCCGATGATAATGGGCAACGACTGCGCCTTTTGGTGCTGAAACGCCGGTATAAAGCCTCTCCAAGAAGGGAAAAAAACATGGAAAAAGAAAAGGACGCAGGGAAAAAACAGTTCGACATTAAAGATGTCACCATTTGCAGCGCAACGGGTCAGATGCTGGAAAAAGCGCGCCGTGACGGGGTTGAAACCGCCTTTGACCGAGCCGCAAGTATGAAAGCCTGTCCTATTGGTGCGGATTCCGCATGTTGCAAGCACTGTTTTATGGGGCCTTGTCGCCTGAATTCCAAGGACCCTTACAGCAAGGTGGGCATTTGCGGTGCGGACATTGATACGATCGGGGCTCGAAATTTTGCACGCATGGTGGCCTCCGGCGCCGCCGCCCATACAGACCACGGCATGTCCATGCTGGATCTGTTCCGGGAAGTGGTAAACGGCAATATCAAGGATTACAAAATCAAGGATATCGGCAAACTCGAATCGGTGGCCCAGTCCATCGGGATTGAGACGGAAGGGAAAAGCGTTCAGCAAATCGCCGAGGAATTGTACAAAGAGTTGGAGCGGACCTATACCCAGGTGGAAGGAGAGATTCCCTTTGCCAAGCGGGTGCCCGCAAAAACCCTCGAAACGTGGCGCAAACTCGGAATCGTTCCCAGGGGGGCCATGCGCGAAATTATGGAGATCATGCACCGGACCCATATGGGGGTGGACCAGGACTATAAAAATATCGTGAAGCAGTGCAGCCGAACGGCTTTATCCGACGGATGGGGTGGCTCAATGGTAGCCACCGAGATTTCCGATATTCTTTTCGGAACCCCCTCACCGGTCGCGGTTGAAGTCAATATGGGCGTTCTCAAGGAAGACCAGGTGAATATCATTATTCACGGCCATGAGCCCAACCTGTTTGAATCGGTTCTGGAATCGGTCCATGAACCCACTCTCGTGAAAGCAGCAAAAGATGCCGGCGCCAAAGGCATCAATCTCGTGGGGATGTGCTGTAGTGGTGCTGAAATGCTGGTCCGGCACGGTATTCCCCATGCGGGCAACTTCATGTCAACCGAAGCGGTGCTGATTACGGGCGCGGTGGACGCCATGGCCGTGGACGTTCAATGTATCAAGCAAGGGCTGGCCAAGGTGGCCGACTGTTACGGAACCAAGCTTTTCACCACCAACCCGCGATGTCACATTACGGGCGTTGAGCATATCGAATTTCATGAGCATGATCCCAAGGGCTGCACGGATGAGATTGTTATCCGCGCCATTACGCGGTTCAAGAATCGGACAGCCCCGATTGAAATCCCCAAGATTATCAACACCGGGGTTCACGGATTTTCCCACGAATATATCAATTACATGTTGGGCGGCTCCTTCCGCGCCTCCTACCGACCGCTGAACGACAACATCATCAATGGCCGAATCCGGGGGGTTGCCGGTGTCGTCGGTTGCACGAATCCACGCGTAAAACAGGATTGGGTCCATGTGGAGCTGGTCAAGGAACTTATCAAGAATGATGTTCTGGTGGTACAAACCGGTTGTTCACAGGTTGCTTTGGCCAAAGCCGGGCTTACCAGTCCTGAAGCATCCTGCCTGGCCGGACCTGGACTCCGCGAAGTCTGTGAAACCGTGGGAATGCCGCCGGTGCTGGGCCTCGGATCTTGTGTGGATAACAGCCGCATTCTCATTGCTTGTACCGAGATGGTGAACGAGGGCGGCTTGGGCAATTCCATTGCCGATTTGCCGGTGGCAGGGGCTGCGCCCGAGTACATGAGTGAAAAAGCGATTTCCATTGGTCACTATTTTGTGGCTTCCGGCGTATACACGGTATTTGGCGTGACGTTTCCGACCGTTGAGGGTACCAAGTTCCATAACCATCTGTTTGAAGATCTTGAGGGGATGGGGTGCGGTAAGTGGGGCTTTGCCATTGATCCCTATGAAATGGCTCAAATGATGATCGCTCATATCGATAAAAAACGAAAAGCGCTCGGCATTGATAAGGCCCGCGAGCGCGTGCTGATGGATATGGCCGACCGGCGTCAGATGGAAGTGTCCTGAGTCGGACGCTGCCGTTAACAACATAGCCGTGATAACCGGCAACTAATTAAGAGGGGTCCGTCAGGGCCCCTCTCATATTCAAGCGGTAAAAAATGTCGGGGGCAGGCGATTTCATGACGGATTGATGAAACAATCGCCATAAATAATTTTTTGGGTGGTGCCGGCCGTTGTCTTCAGAATCAGGGCGCCCGTGTCGTCCACATTCATCGCCGTGCCTTCCACAATCTCACGGGTCGTCACCACGCGGACCGGCCGACCTAACGTGACGGTGAGGTTCCGCCAAGCGGCAAGGGTCTGTTCCCAGGTCATTTGGACCATGGCTTCTTCCAGCAAATTCAGAAACCGGCCAAGCAGTGTTGTTCGTCGAACCCTTTCGCCGAGGAGCATTTTCATGGTGGTGGCGTTCGGTTCAACCCGGCAGGGGTCGTTATTGACATTCAGGCCGATCCCGATGTTGAGGTATTGAACCCTGTGCCCGTCTGTAGCCATTTCCGAGAGCATGCCGGCTATTTTTTTTCCGTCGACCAAAATATCATTGGGCCATTTAACCCCGGCATCGATATGATACTCCTTCCGCAACAGGTTCGCCAGTACGACCGAAACAAGAAAATTAACCCGGCCGCAGTCAGCGGGGTTGATATCCGGGCGCAGCACGAGCGTAAAATAAAGTCCGCCCTTGGTGGAAACCCACTGTCGGTCCATTCGGCCGCGACCTTTTCTCTGCTGCTCGGCCACCACAACCGTAAACGCCGGGCATCCTTTTTGCGCCATGTTCCGTGCTTCATCCATGGTGGATTCAATTTCCGGAAAATAGTGAATCGCATTCTCCCTGCCCGGTATTCTATAGAGCGCCATCTTTCTGTTTACTCCTACCCGCTGTCACGGCATCGGAATGGTGTTAAACGGTTTAAGTTATCATGAAGGGTTCATGTTAAGCGGGGACCCTGAAAAAAGCAACAGCATCGGTACAGCATCGATACAGGGTTGTTTCAGAATTGTATCGTTTCATACTGTTTCAGACCTAACAAACCGTTTTAATAATATATTATGATAATATTGGCTGGAAACATGTTTCATACTTTGAAACGTTCGTAGGTTTTGCACCTTCCCGACATTCCCCTTGTTGGCAACTAACCCACTGTAAAACAATGCGATGCCATCATGTCCCCATTTTTGGCACAATTCATGCTATTTCTTTTTCCACAGGATGATGGCAACCATCTGAAGCCATGGCGGGGGAAAAAGAACCGGTGCCGAAACAATCGCCTAAAATTTTGATCGTGTGCGACGAGCTGGAGACGAGGCTTTTTCTTTCCAATTTGCTTCAGCGGAAAGGTTTTTCCACACTGGACGCCGAGGATGAAGCCGGTGGTATTCATCTGGCCGGAAGCGAGTCTCCGGCGCTGATCATTCTCGACATGATGATGCGTGGGGATGGAAGCATTCATATCTACCGGTTTTTAAAACAGCATGGGCAGCTCAGGAAGGTGCCGGTGCTGATGCTTTCCGCCATTGATCCGGCCCGGTTGTTGACCTATCTGCAACTTCAGGGAAAGGCATGGGGCTGGACTGTACCGCAACCGGAGGCCTTTCTGGAAAAACCCATCGAAACGGACAAGTTGCTCGGGCAGGTGTGTAAATGGACGAAAAGGAGGCCAAAATGACCATCGCCATCGGGTGCTATATCTGCCACTGCGGCATCAACATCGCCCACCGGGTCCGGGTGGCGGAGGTGACCGCGTTTGCCCGCCAACTGATGAACGTGGTCGTGGCCCGGGATTATAAATTCATGTGCTCCGATCCAGGCCAGGAGATGATTGAAAAAGATATTTTGGCATATGGACTGAATCGGGTGGTGGTGGCTTCCTGTTCCCCGAGGCTTCATGAAAAGACCTTTCAGGGGGTCTGTCGCCGGGCGGGATTGAACCCCTATCTATTTCAAATGGCATCCATTCGGGAGCAGGTCTCCTGGGTCACATCCGATGACGCCGTTGCCACCGATAAAGCCAAAACCCTTGTGGCAGGGGCGGTTAACCGAATCAATTTTCATGAGAAACTCTCCTCGCGGGAAGTCCGCGTGCATCCGGATATTATGGTGGTGGGCGCCGGGATTGCGGGCATGCAGGCGGCGCTGGATATCGGCGCTTCTGGCCACAAAGTCTATCTGGTGGAAAAAAGCCCCACCATCGGCGGTCACATGCTGCAGTTCGACAAAACCTTTCCGACGCTGGATTGCGCGGCCTGTATCGGCACCCCCAAAATGGTGTCGGTGGCGCAGGAACCCAATATCGAACTATTATCCTATTCGGAGGTGACATCGGTTTCAGGCTTTATCGGCAACTTTACGGTGCAGGTGCATAAAAAGCCCCGTTATATCAAAGAGGGCGTCTGCACGGGATGCGGGGAATGCGCACAGGTGTGTCCGGTTTCCCTGCCGAGCGAATGGGACGAAGGGTTGAACCGGCGAAAAGCCATTTACAAACCCTTTCCCCAGGCCGTGCCCATTACCTTTTGTATCGACAAAAAGGATCGCGCGCCCTGCATTGCGGCGTGTCCCGGCGGCGTCAACATTCAGGGCTATGTTCAGTTGATCGGCCAGGGAAAATACGCCGAAGCGGTGCAACTGATTCTGGAGCGCCTGCCCCTGCCGGGCGTGCTGGGCCGCGTGTGCCCGCACCCGTGTGAAGCCGCGTGCCGCCGGGCAGAGGTGGATGCCGCGGTGTCCATTCGAAATCTGAAGCGGTTTGCCGCCGATGCGGTGGATTTGGCCGCCCTGCCCCGGCCATCCATTGAAGAGCGGTCCGAGAAGGTGGCGGTGATAGGGGGCGGGCCCGCCGGCCTGACCGCGGCCTACTACCTGCGCTTAAAGGGGTATCAAATTACGATCTTTGACGCCCTTGACCGGCTGGGTGGTATGCTGCGGGTGGGCATTCCGGATTACCGGCTTCCCCAGAACGTACTGGACCGTGAAATCGATCACATTCTCGGCCTTGGCATCGATACCCGTCTCGATATCCGGTTTGGTGAGGATGTAACCCTTGCGGATCTTGAAGCGGAGGGGTTTGCCGCCGTCTTTTTGGGAATCGGCGCTCACGGTGCGCTTCGGCTCGGTATTCCCGGAGAGGATTTGACCCGGGGCGTGATCGATGCCCTGACCTTTCTCAGGGAGGTTAACTTGGGCCGTCGGAAGGTGCCGGGCCGACAAGTGGCGGTCATCGGTGGCGGGAATGTGGCGATTGACGCGGCCCGTGTGGCCCGTCGCCTGGGATCGGAGTCGGTGACCGTGGTCTACCGGCGAAGCGAAAGCGAGATGCCGGCCTATGCGGAAGAGATTGCGGGGGCCCTGGCCGAAGGGATCGCATTTTCCTATTTGACGGTGCCGGTTGGAATCGTTTCAGACGAAAACGGCATCATCGGCCTAAAATGCATTCGGACGGAACTGGGGCCGCCGGATGAGAGTGGCCGCCGCCGGCCCGTTCCGGTAGAAGGTTCTCACTTCATCATGGACTGCGATGCGCTCATTCCGGCCATCGGCCAGAAAATCGAGACCGGCTGGGCAACGGAAATAACGGGTCTGCAATGGACATCCCGCGGTGCCTTAGTTGCGGATACCGCCACGCAACGGACCCCTCTTCCGCATGTATTTGCCGCCGGGGATTTGGTCAGCGGTCCGGCCACGGTTATCGAAGCCGTGGGAGCGGCACACAAGGCCGTGGATGCTATTCACCGGTTTCTCTCTGAAGAGGATTCCGGCGCATCGACCGTTGAAACCGTTAAAGCGGATAGTCAACCCGCCCCCCAATGGCGGGAGATTCCGGAAAACACCCCCCTTTCGCCTCGGGCCGAACCCCAACACCTGCCTTCGATTGAAAGCACCCGATCCTTTGCCGAGGCGGATTTGGGGTTTGACGCGGCATCGGCCCGGCAAGAGGCCCTGCGGTGCCTCAACTGCGGTATTTGCAGCGAATGCATGGCATGTGTTACGGCCTGCGAGGCCAAAGCCATCGATCACCGCATGACCGGGGAGGACCGGGACGTGAAAGTGGGGGCCATTATTCTGGCAACGGGCTTTGACCTGATGGATCCCACCCCCATGAAACAATTCGGCTATGGCAGATACCCGAATGTGTTTACGAGTCTTGAATTCGAGCGGCTCAGCAACGCCACCGGCCCCACGGGCGGAAAAATCCTGATACGGGATCAAAGCGGCGAGTTTACCCGAACCCCGCAAAGTGTGGCCATTCTTCATTGCATCGGCAGCCGGGATGTCCATTACCATGAATACTGCTCACGGGTCTGCTGCATGTACGCGCTTAAATATACCCACATTATCAAGGAAAAGGTGGGCCATAACACCGCCGTGTATGATTTTTATATTGACCAGCGGTGTTACGGCAAAGGCTACGAAGAATTTTTCAGGCGCTGCCAGGAGGAAGGCACGCAATTTATTCGCGGAAAAGCGGCGGAAATTACCGATCGGCCCTTGTGCCCGGAGGAAACGGGAAAGCTGATGGTGATCGCCGAAGATACGCTACTGGGCCGCCGGTTGCGCCTGCCCGTGGATATGGTGGTACTGTGCGCGGCCATGGAAGCACGCAAGAGTGCGGCCGAGGTGGGGCGACTCTTCGGCGTCAATCAGGGGGCCGACGGTTTTTTCCTGGAAGAACATCCCAAGCTGGGGCCACTGAATACGGCCACGGACGGCGTCTTTCTTGCCGGCACCTGCCAGGGGCCAAAGGACATTCCGGACACCGTAGCGCAGGCCTCGGGCGCTGCGGCCAAAGCCCTTTCCCTGGTGGTTCGGGGCCGGGTGGAGGTGCCCTCCACCATCTCTTCCATCGACCCGAATATCTGCGCTGGGTGCCAAATCTGTATCGGTTTGTGCCCCTATGGCGCCATTGAGTTTGATGCACGGCAAGGGGTTTCCGTTGTTAACCCGGCACTTTGCAAGGGATGCGGCAGTTGTTCGGGGTTTTGCCCGAGCGGAGCGGCCCAGGTGGCCCATTTCCGGAAAAAACAGATTTTTGCCGAATTTGACGGCATCATGAATGCCCTGACCGCTGTGGGAATGTAGAAAACGAAGGAGGAGGCATGGAAGACTTTGAACCGAAAATCGTGGCCTTTGTCTGCAACTGGTGCACTTACACCGCCGCCGACCTGGCGGGAACTTCGCGTCTGATCTATCCGCAAAACGTCCGGCTGATTCGGGTGATGTGCACCGGCATGGTCGATTCACAGTACGTGATCAAGGCCTTGCTGGAGGGAGCGGACGGCGTTCTTGTCAGCGGGTGCCATCCCGGTGACTGCCATTACATCAACGGCAACTTTAAAGCGAGACGACGAATCAAGCTGCTCAAAGAGATGTTGCCCCGGTTCGGGTTTGAACCGGAGCGGCTTCGGCTGACCTGGATCGGGGCCAGTGACGGCATTCAATTTGCCGAGATTATGCATTCCCTGGTGAATCAGATTCGGGCGTTGGGGCCCAATGATGCCGGCCGGAAGATGGCCATATAGCGTTATTCTTAATGGCGTTGCGCAAATGGAGGAAGCTCATGACAACCACGGCAACCATCCCGGTGAATCCCCAAGGGCTGACGTCCTCGCTTCAGGCCTTTTTCCGATCCGTTTTGGCGTTATCGGATATTCGCGCGCTTCTGGTGCCGCTGCGCCTGCCCGTCAACCATGCGGTGATGCCGACCCTGGTGACGGATGCGGCGGCGATGGCGCACGCCGCCCCCCTATCGCCGGTATTCCCCCTCAATGCCGCCCGAATGGCGGCCCGGCTCACCCGAAAACCCATGGGGGGGAAAATCGCGGCATTTCTGCGACCTTGCGAAATTCGGGCCTTTGTTGAGCTGGTGAAGTTGAAACAGGCTCGCACCGAGGAGCTGGTGCTCATCGGGATCGATTGCCCGGGTGCGTTTTCCAACCGGGAGTCCGCCCATATCGTTCAGCATCAAGTGCTCGAATCCGACGATGCGTTTTGCAGCACCCTGCTTTCAGGCACATCATTGCCGGAAGGCCTCGACCTATCACCGGCTTGCCGCGCATGCGAGCACCCCGTCCCGGCGCAAGCCGACCTGGCTATTTCGTTGCTGGGCGTGGAAACCCAAAACGGTCTTCCGGTAACGGCCCAATCCGAAGCCGGAGAGGCCGTTCTCTGCGCCATCGGGCTGCCCGCCGCACCACTCCCGGCGTCCCGCGCGGCGGCCGTTGAGGCCTTCATTGCCCGGCGGATCGATTTTCGGGACCGCATGTTCGCCGATACCGCCGCGGCCGTGAACACGGTGGAAAAACTGGAACGATATTTTGCCGCCTGCGTAAACTGTTACAACTGCCGGGTCGCCTGCCCGGTCTGCTATTGCAAGGAATGCGTGTTTGTGACGGGCGCCTTTGACCATGAGCCGTTTCAATATCTCAAATGGTCCGAGCGAAAAGGCGCGATCAAGATGCCCACGGACACACTCTTTTATCATATCACGCGGCTTGCTCACATGAGTACAGCCTGCGTGGGGTGCGGTCAGTGTTCCAACGCCTGCC
Organism: Desulfobacterales bacterium; assembly: GCA_034003325.1. Classification (NCBI taxonomy): domain Bacteria; kingdom Pseudomonadati; phylum Thermodesulfobacteriota; class Desulfobacteria; order Desulfobacterales; species Desulfobacterales bacterium. The sequence goes on along the minus strand of JAVEYW010000002.1, from coordinate 303,770 downwards.
CCAATGACATTGCGGTGATGGAGCTGTTTCGCCTGGTGGCACATGACACGCAACGGGCTTTTGACTATTCGGCGGGGAAATCCGTTGATGATCCCCCGCCCTTGTCCGGTTTTCGGGAGGATGAGTTTCAGGAGGTGGTGGGAATGGAACCGGTCCGTTGAAGCATTGCTTTCATCGCCGGAAAAGGCCGCTAACCCAAAGAAACTCGATGAACTTAAGGACCCCGGAGGAACGCTATGAATCCTTATCGTAAAGCCGGCACGGCCATGGTGGTGGGCGCGGGCATCAGCGGCATTCGGGCCGCTCTCGATCTGGCGGAATTTGGATACGGGGTGACCCTGATTGACCGGGCGGCGCATCTGGGAGGCATTCTTTCCCAGCTCGATTATCAGTTTCCCTCGAATCATTGCGGCATGTGCAAAATGCTTCCCCTGGTGAATCGGAATGCCGCCTCTCAGCATTGCCTGCGAAAAGGGCTTTCTCATGAAAATATTGAAATCCTGCTGTCCACCGAACTGGTTGCCGTGTCCGGAGAACCGGGAAATTTTCAGGTGACCCTGCGGGAAAAGGCACGCGGAATCGATCCGGCCAAATGTATGGGGTGTGGTCTTTGCACCGAGGTTTGCCCGGTGGCCGTGCCGGACACCTTCAATGCCGGTTTGACCTTGCGAAAAGCGGTTTTCCTGCCAGCCCCGCTGATCCTTCCCCATACCTACCAAATCGATGCGGCGGCCTGCACCGGTTGCGGCCAATGCGTGCCGGTCTGCCCCACTGGTGCCATTCAGCTTCAGGCGTTGGATCGGCAAAGGTTCAGAATTCTGGTGGTGGACGATGAATTGATCGTGCGCGAATCGCTTAAGGCGTGGCTGCAAGAAGAGGAGGGATTTTCTGTCATCAGCGTCGCCTCGGGCGCAGAGGCGCTGGCGTGTCTTGCCGAGGGGCCGCCGATACACCTGATGCTCACGGATATCAAAATGCCGGGCATGGATGGCGTGGAATTGCTGCAAAAGGCCCGGGAGCTCTTCCCGGAACTCACCGTGATCCTGATGACCGCCTATGCCACGGTGGAAACCGCAGTGGAAGCCATGAAAATAGGCGCTTCCGACTACCTGATCAAGCCCTTTGAACCGGACAAGCTGATTCCCATGGTCACAGGGGTTTACCATGAATTTGAGATGGCCCGGGCGCGGCGGGTCACTGTGGGCGCGGTGGTGCTGTGCGGCGGCACGGCGTTTTTTGATCCCTCGACCGGAATAAACACTTTCGGGTACGGGGTGTATCCCAATGTGGTGACCAGCTTGGCGTTTGAACGAATGTTGAGCGGCACGGGGCCTTCCCGGGGCTGCCCGGTGCGGCCATCGGATGGAAAGCCCGTTTCCAGGGCCGCCTGGATTCAGTGCGTGGGCTCCCGGGACCTTCAATTGGACGCGGATTTTTGTTCCGGCGTTTGCTGCATGCATGCCATCAAGGAGGCCGTGATGGCAAAGCAAAAAGCCGCCGGAAATTTCGAAGCCGCCATCTTTTATATGGACATGCGCACCGCCGGAAAATCCTTTCAACGGTATCGGGAAAGCGCCGAAGCGCTTTACGGTGTTCGCTTTGAACGGGTTCGTATTCATTCCGTGGCACCGGCCGCTAAGGGGAGCGGGGATCTATTGCTGCGATACGCGGATGAAAACGGCGCGCTTCACGAGACGCGCTGGGATATGGTGATTCTCTCCGTGGGGCAGCGGCCGGCGCCGGGTATCGAGGCCCTGGCCGAAATGACGGGAATCGGCCGCAACCGTTGGGGGTTTGCGGAAACAGAAGCCTTTTCCTTGAGCCGAACCGGCCGGGAAGGAATTTTCATCGGTGGCGCTTTTTCAGGGTTAACGGATATTCAGGATGCAGTCATTCAGGCGTCCGCCGCCGCCCTGGGTGCTTCCCGAATCCTTCACGGCGCCGGCGGTTCCCTGGCGTTGGAAGCTCCGGCCGGCCCGGAAGAAAGGGATGTCGCCAAAGAGCCGCCCCGAATCCTGGCCGTCCTTTGCACCTGTGGCGGAAAATGCTTGTCCAAAGCGGATGTGGCCGCCATCGCCCCCCGCCTGTTGTTGGATCCGGCCGTGCAGCAAGTCGAAGGGATCGAGCAACTCTGTGGCCAGGATGGCGGCGGGCAGGTGGCGCGTCTGCTGAAAGACGCCGGCGCCAACCGGCTGCTGATCGGCGCCTGTACGCCCTACGCCCATCATGCCGGGCTGCGCGAATTGGCCCGGGAAACGGGGCTATCCGCTGATTTGATGACCGTGGCGGATTTCCGCCCCCCTTTTCTGATGTCCGAAACCACGCAGCCGGCGGTGAGCATAGCCGCCCTATTGCATACGATGGAAACCGGAATCGCAGCGCTCAAGCGGGTTACTCCCGGACCGGTTGCCGGTGGGGACATTGAACAATCCGCGCTGGTGGTGGGGGGCGGCATTGCCGGCATGCACGCGGCGATCGGACTGGCAGATCACGGGTTTCAGGTGGCTCTGGTGGAAAAAAGCGATTCTCTGGGCGGCAACATGAAATGGCTGCATCATACGTTGGACGGGCATGCCGTTGCGCCGCTGTTGCAGGAAACGCTGGCAAGGGTGCAAGCCCATCCTCACATCACGGTGCAGACCGGCACCCGCGTCATGGGCGCCTTCGGCCAGGTGGGACAATTTGTTACCACACTGGAAGGGCCTGAAGGCGTGGTGCAAACCCAGCATCACGGGGTCACGATTCTGGCCACCGGCGGCACCGAGGCCGCCACCACCGCCTATGGATATGGCACCAGCGCGTTCATCCTTACCCAAAAAGAGCTGGAAACAGCGCTTCGCACGCAGCAACTGGATCCTGCGCAATTGCGGTCAGTTGTCATGATTCAATGTGTCGATTCCAGGGAAGAACCGAGAAATTATTGCAGCCGCATATGCTGCCCCACCGCGTTAAAGCATGCCCTGCGGCTTAAGGAGATGCAACCGGACATCGTTGTCACCATCTTATACCGGGATATTATGACGCCCGGATTCACCGAAACCTATTATACACAAGCTCGAAAAACCGGTATTCTGTTTATTCGATACGATGGGGATCATAAACCCCGGGTTGAACCTCTGGCGGACGGGGTTCAAATCACCGTGAGAGAACCGATCCTCGAGCGGGATGTGCAGATAATGGCGGACCGCTTGATTCTTGCGACGGGAATTGTGCCGACCCTTTCACCGGAACTGGCGCAGGCCTTTGGCATTGACCGCGATCAGGACGGCTTTTTTCAGGAAGCGGAACCCAAATGGCGGCCCGTGGACGCACTCAAGGAAGGGGTTTTTGCCTGTGGGCTGGCTCTTTCTCCGCGGAACATTACCGAATCCATTGCGTCCGCGGAAGCCGCCGCGCAGCGGGCGCTCAGACTTCTGGCCCGCAAGCACTTGCCGGCCGGCAAAGTTACCTCGATGGTTCGTCACAGCCTTTGCTCGCTGTGCGAGCGGTGTATCGAAGCCTGTCCCTATGGCGCCAGAACCCTCGACGAAGATCCGGCGCAGGTGCAGGTTAATCCCCTTATGTGCCAGGGATGTGGCGCTTGCGTCAGTGCGTGCCCCAACGGGGCTTCGGTTTTAGAAGGGTTCTTTAAGACACAGATGCTGGAGATTATTGATTCGGCTTGCTGGTAAAGGGTAGGCGGCTCTAAGGCTGGGAAGCTGGGAGGCTTACCAGCAAAAAGAAAAAAAGCCGAATGGATGGGAATGCTTCGTGAGAAAGGAAATAGCGAT